>CALBRY010000307.1 GCA_937927665.1 uncultured Chloroflexota bacterium | reverse complement strand
GCTTGGGCGCGTTTTTTACGAAGACGCGAAAGACCTCTCCGGCGGCGAATGGCAGAAAATCGCTTTGGCGCGTGCCTTCATGCGTGATGTTCCGCTGCTGATCCTAGACGAACCAACTGCCGCGCTCGATGCGTTTGCCGAAAATGCGGTCTACAACCGCTTTACCGAACTGACGAAGGGGCGCACGACCATCTTTGTGACGCACCGGCTTTCATCCGTGCGCTTGGCGCAGAAAATACTGGTGCTGAAAGCGGGGCGCTTGATCGAGGTAGGAACTCATGACGAGCTGATGGCACAAGGCGGTGAATATGCCAGCATGTTTAAGCTTCAAGCGGGACGGTATCAATCAAACGGTGAATAACCGAAGGCTCATCACCTATTGAAATGAAAAACGCCCCGCATAATGCGAGGCGCTTCTTTATCTTGTGTGCCTGGAGAGATTCGAACCCCCGGCCCTCTGCTCCGTAGAAAACGAGCCGGGTTGATCACGCTGCTGCTTTATTCGAGCGTGCGCACCGGCGAGTCCTCCGCACGCCCCAACCCGCGCCACGATTTCCGGATCAGCGCGGCGGCGGCACGCACCCCTACAACCACTTTAATTACGATGTGAACCACCGCCTTGCGATAACGACGGCGGTTAATCTGCTTGTGCGCCGTCTTGATCAGCCGCATTTTTTCGGCTTCGACCATGCGAGACTGGCGAATGTAGTCCGCAGTCATGATTTCGGGAAAATCGGGGCGCATGTCAAGTCTCCTGAAGCAGATAATGTTACAATCGATGATTGACATAAACATATTGCATGGTCGTGATGTGATCGTGACAGATACGTGACAGACTTGGGGGGAACTTCGTGACCAACATCAGACTGCTTCTGCTAGGCGCGCCGCGCTTTGAGGTGGATGGCGTAAATGTCGAAGGCGTGCGCCGCAAAGCAATCGCCTTAGCCGCTTTTCTGGCACTCACAGATCGCCCCCAAACACGAGATACATTGGCAGCACTGTTCTGGCCCGATCAGGATGAGGAACATGGAAAAACATCACTGCGCAGCACGCTCCACAACCTAAACAGCCTTTCCACTCAGGAATGGCTGGAAGTCGATCGGCAAATTGTTGGAATCCAGACCGGACAAATCGAAATCGATGTGCAGCAGTTTCTCAAATGGGTATCGAGCACACGGTCGCACCTGCATTCGGATGGGCGGCTGTGCGATGCCTGCTTTGAGGCGCTCGACTCGGCTGTAAATGTGTATCAAGACGATTTTCTGACGGGATTCAGCCTGTCAGACAGCGCAGAGTTTGACAACTGGCAGGCGGCACAGCGGGAATGGCTCACCCGCGAATGCACGATCGCGCTGCGGCGGCTGGCGGATCATGCCGCGCTCAGTGATTATGACCGCGCGATCTCCTATACCCACCGCTGGTTGGCGATCAACCCGCTGGATGAGCAGGCGCACCGCACGATCATGCGGTTGTATGCGGCGAATAATCAGCGAAGCGAAGCATTGAAGCAGTATCAACTGGTTGAGCGCCTATTAGACGAAGAACTCGCCACGCTGCCAGAAACGGAAACCATCGAATTGTTTGAAACGATCCGCGATGGCAAAACGCCGAGTGTCGGCAAGGCACAGGAGAGCCGCACGGTAGATGGGTTCCCGCTGGTGAGCGTGCTGCCGCCGCTGCCGCCGCTGGTGGTCGGGCGTGAAGAAGCCCTGACGGAGATCAAAGCCCGGTTGGGAATTCCGAACGATGAACGGCGGCGCGCCGTCACGGTGATCGAAGGCTGGCCCGGGGTCGGCAAAAGTACGACGATCGGCGCGCTGGCACATGACCCCGATTTGCTCAAGGCATTTCCGGATGGCGTGTTGTGGGTCTCGCTCGGTGAACACCCTAACGTGCTGGCAAAGCTGGCGATCTGGGGGTACACCCTGCATGTGATCGCACCAGGGAAAACACCGACTGTCGATACGCTCAGTACGCAGATCACCTCAGTGCTGCGTGACCGTCAAATGCTGCTGATCATTGATGACGTGTGGAAAGAAAAACACGCCGCACCGTTCCGCGTTGGCGGGCAAAACTGCGTCGTCGTCATGACCAGCCGACTGAACAACATCGCCCGCGCGCTCGCCCCAACTTCATCAGATGTGTATCGTCTGCCCGTGTTGAGCGATAAATACGCCCTTTCTTTGCTGCATCGTCTCGCGCCGGAAGCGGTGGAACATCACCCAGATGAGTCACTGCGGTTGATCCACAGCCTCGAAGGGCTGCCGCTGGCGATTCAGGTGGCAGGGCGGCTGCTCCACGAAGAAAGCCGCATGGGGTGGGGCGTGTGCGAACTGCTGGAGGAACTTCAGTCGGGGTCGAGCCTGCTCACCGCGCACGCGCCGGGAGATGTGCAGCCCAACGCGAACGACGACGAGCACACCGCCCCGACGATTACGGCGCTCCTCAAGCGCAGCACCGATGCACTTGATGAACAAGCGTTGACCTGTTTTGCGCTGCTCAGTCTGTTTTCCGCCAAGCCCGCCACATTTGATCTCGATGCGCTGGCGGCAGCGTGGGAAATCGCTGATCCCAAACCGGTCGTGCGGGCGCTGGTCAATCGCGGCTTGCTGGAGCCGATCAGCGGCGGACGCTTTCAAATGCACGCGCTGTTGGTGATGCACGCCAAGTCATTGTTGGAGGGAGCATGATCGCCGGTCTTGCAGAAAAAGCCGCTGCCGCTCAACTGCGCTTGGCGCGCCATTACGTCGATGTGATGCGTGAAGTCAAGCAGATGCAAGAGCAGGGCGGCGAGAATGAGACGCAAGCGCTGTCACGGTACGATCAGGAACGTGCTCAGATCGAACGATGGTGGGCGTGGCTGTCTGAACGCGCGGACAGCGATCCCGACTCAGCGGATCTCCTGCTGCTGTTGAGCGATGGTGGACTCATACCGCGACTTCGGATGACCGCTAATGAGCAGGTGGCATGGTATACACGCGCGGTCGAGGTCGCACGTCAACGCGGAAACATCCAGGCATTAGTACGAAATCTACGTGATTTGGCGATGGGAATGTTTGATCAGGGAAATATTCCTGATTCAGTGGTGCCTATCCGTGAGGCTTGTGATCTTGCGGCGCGCACGGGGGATCAAGCGGCTTATGCAGAGGGATTGTTGCGACTTTCTCATATCTATGGTGATATGGGAAACCTGGATGATTCCATTGACTGCGCTGAGCGAGCCTTTGAATTGTTCAAAACGCTAGGCAGGGCGCGCGATATGGGGGCGGTGCTGCGTCAACTCGGATTTATCACCAATCGATACGGAGAATGGGCGAAAGCCGAGCGTTATCTGCTTGAGGCATATCCGTTGGTGCTGCAATACGGAAACACGCGGCAGCTTACTGACGTGCTTAATGTGCTTGCCCTTATTGCGAAAGGGCTTGGAAACTATCCCGAAGCCATGCGTCTTTGGACACAAGCGTTTGAGTTTGCGCAAAAGTACGGCGAACCGATGTCCATCGCTGGGATGATGATGAGTCTTGGCGCAGCGAGCGATATGCTGGGTGATTATGCGCGTGCGAAAGAGTATTATCTGCGCGCGCTGGCAACGGCGCGGCGCTATGGAATTCAACGGACTGAAGCGGCGATCCTCGGCAATCTAGGGTTTTCTGCGTATTTACGGGGCAGCTATGACGAAGCGGCGCAGTATATGGAAGAATCCCTTCTGCCGCTGCGGGCACAGAGGCAGAATCTCAATCTGTGCGTGACGATGGCGAATCTGATCCCGGTGTATATGGCGCTCGGCAAACTCGATCAGGCGCGGGCGGCGCTGCAAGAGGGGTTTTCGTTGGCACAACAAATCGGCGCGGAATCGATCCACGCGATGATGATGGTCGCTGCTGTTCAAGTGTGGGTGGGGGCGGCGCAGTTGAACGATCAGAACGCGGATCGGATCGCGCTGACCGAGCAGGCGGCGTACTGGTCAGGCTTAATCATGGTGTGTTCCAATGCGGAACAAGAGAACCGCGACGAAATCATCAAACTGCGTCCACACATGGAAGAAATTCTCGGCGCGGCGCGTGTGAACGAATTGTTTACGGCGGGCGAACAAACAACGCTGGATGAGGTGGTCAGCAGTGTGTTAAATGCGCTGGCATAAGCGTTCGCGCTGATCAGACTGCCAGAAGCAACCTCTTACTTCTGGCAGTCACATCAAGGAGCGCATTGCATGAAATCCACCCGGTTACAGGTTCAGGGCGGGAATTTCCGACGTTTCGTAGATCGGTTCACGGGTCTTGGCGGCGGTGCGGGTGAACCGGAGGGCGCGTTCTGCTGCAACAGAGATCAGGCGGCGAATGGTCTGCGGGCGGTTGATCCCGGCGGTCGCTTCTTTGACCAGGCGATAATGTTCGGCTTCCTGCATACGGGCTTCGCGGAGGTGCTGGGCGTGCATGATTTCGTGATAATCTGCCTGCATGATGTTGTCTCCTGATGACGTTGAGTGTTTCATTCGATGACTTGACATCACTGTACCGCCATGTCGTGATGTGATCGTGACAGCATCGTGACAGAATCACGAAGTTTGTAAATTGGTGTGGCAGAATCGCTCGAAAACAAAAAACGCCTCACCGGTTGGTGAAGCGTTTCTTCTCTTGTGTGCCTGGAGAGATTCGAACCCCCGACAAGGTGCTCCGTAGAAAACGAGCTGGTTTTTTATTTTTTTTTCGAGAACTTCACCGTGAACTGCTGCCAGATCGAAACGCGCATGATTACCTCTGCGTTTCTTCCAGCTCAAACGTTAGCGTTCCACCTAAGGACTGTGCCCACGCCCAATATGCAGAAAGAGGCGAATCGAAGCCAATGCCTCTTCCTTCAAATCGGAGCGTGTTCCCTTGGCGTTCCCACGTAGGAAAATGATAGTCT
>CALBRY010000306.1 GCA_937927665.1 uncultured Chloroflexota bacterium | reverse complement strand
CCAACCGCCTCGTCCTGCTGGATCGCGCCGAGAACGGCGACAACGGTCACAGCGAAGAATCCGATATCCCGTTCTGATCCGAATCAGTCCGCAGCGGTGCTGTCAGGTAAGTGACAGCACCGCTTTTCTCAAGTTACGCTGGAAAAATAGGTCTTTTTCTCAAGTTATACTGGACTCCGTCTCAAGTTACGCTGGAATTCACAAGATCGGTACGTCAGAGCCGCGCCTTGAAATGGACGCGAACCAATTGGTACTGCTCGACCGCGCTGAGAATCGCTTCCGGCGCGTAGTGTAACTCTCTCTTATTGACGGTCATGTGAAAGACTACTCTACGAGACCGTAAAAGGCTATCATATAGTAGCGTTCGTCGGCTCATAAAACCTATCGGTTAATGTCATAATGAACTTCAATACACCGGAAAATAAAGCGCGGGCGGAAATTGATCGCCTACTTATTGCTGCGGGATGGTCAATCCAGAATCGTGATGCGATTGACCTATTCGTTTCATCTGGGGTGGCGGTGCGTGAGTATCAATTGACGACAGGACCGGCAGATTATCTGTTGTTTGTCAATCAAAAAGTAGTCGGGGTGATTGAAGCCAAGAAAGTAGGCGAAACCCTGAGTGGCTATGAGGCGCAGTCCGAACGGTACAGCGATGGACTACCTCCCCAGTTGAAAGCACCCCATAAACCCCTGCCATTTTTGTACGTCAGCACAGGTGCGGAAACGTGGTTCACCTGCAATTTCGACCCGGTGCCACGCAGTCGGCGAGTATTTGCCTTTCATCGACCCGACACACTAGCAGAATGGATGAGGGACGCTGATCATGGTCTTCGCTGGCGGTTGGGAAATGCCTATCCACCCATCATAGAACGAGGTTTATGGAAAGCGCAGATTCAGGCGATCAGAAACCTTGAAGCTTCACTCGCCGAAGGCAAAGACCGCGCTCTTATCCAGATGGCAACCGGCAGCGGAAAAACCTACACTGCCGTCAGTTATGTGTATCGGATGCTCAAATTTGGGCGCGTTCGTCGAGTGCTTTTTCTCGTGGATCGCAATAATCTGGCACGCCAAACGCTGGCAGAATTTCAGAACTATGACACACCCGATGATGGGCGAAAATTCACGGACATCTACAACGTCCAGCACTTGACTTCAAACACACTGGATGATGTGAGTAATGTCGTCATCACGACCATACAACGCCTCTATTCAATGCTGCGTGGTGAAGCCGAATTCGATCCTATACAAGAGGAAAGTGGTTTATTCGCTGACGACCCACCTGCGAATGCCCGTCCGAAAGAGGTCAGCTATAACCCACGCATTCCTCTTGAGTATTTCGACATCATCATCACTGATGAGGCACACCGCTCAATCTACAACCTGTGGCGGCAGGTTTTGGAATACTTTGATGCCTTCATTATCGGCATGACGGCGACACCGGGAAAGCAGACTTTCGGCTTTTTCAAAGAGAATCTTGTTATGGAGTACACCCGCGAACAGGCAGTCATTGATGGTGTGAACGTTCCGGGCGAGGTCTACGCGATTCGCACCCAGATCACTCAGCAGGGCAGCCGCGTTGAGTCTGGGTATTTCATCCCAAAACGTGATCGCAAAACGCGCACACTGCGTATGGAGCTGCTCGATCAGGATTTCGCCTACAGTGGCTCACAGTTGGATTTGCAGGTAGTTTCGGAAAGTCAGTTGCGTACCATTATTCGCACGTTTCGAGATCGCCTATTTAGCGAGATTTTCCCCGAACGCGACGGACAGCATGTCCCGAAAACCCTAATCTTCGCCAAAGATGACAGCCATGCCGAAGATATCGTGCGCGTAGTGCGCGAAGAATTCAATCAGGGGAATGCGTTCTGCCAGAAGATCACGTATAAGGTAGATGGCAAGCCTGAAGACTTGATCAGTGCGTTTCGCAACAGCTACTTTCCACGTATTGCTGTCACAGTTGATATGATTGCAACTGGCACAGACGTAAAATCAATTGAAATCTTGATGTTCATGCGTCTTGTCAAATCTGCCGGATTATACGAACAGATGCAGGGACGTGGTGTGCGCGTCATCACATCCACCGATTTGACAAATGTCACGCCTGATGGCACCAAAGACCGTTTTGTTATTGTAGATGCGGTTGGCGTGGTTGAACTTGAAAAAGCGGAAACCGTGACGATGGAGCGGCTGCCGACCGCAGCGTTTGGCAAGCTGCTTGACGATATTGCAGTGGGTAATACCAGCGACGATGTGCTTATCACGTTGGCGGGTCGTTTATCTCGGCTGAACCGCAAGTTAACTGATCTTGATCGTCAAGCAATCGCTTCAGCCAGCAATGGACGCAGCGTCACCGAGATAGCGCACATGCTCAACACGGCGACTAACCCCGATGAGCATCGAGCGCGTGCGATACAAATGACAGGGAACGATAATCCATCGGTTGACGAAATTGCCGATGCTGAAGAGGCAATGAAAACGGAGGTCATGCGCCTGCTTGCGCCTACGCTGCGCAACCTCTTGAAAGAAATACACGGGCGCGACGAAATCCTAATCGACGATGTAAGCCGCGACCGGGTATTGTTTGCCGGATACGATAGCACAGATACCGCCCTCGCTGCGGTTAAATCGTTTCGTGAGTTTATCGAGCAGCACCGTGATGAGATCACGGCGCTACGGATCCTTTACAGCATCCCTTACAAGAATCAGAAACTTGAATGGGCGCATATTGCTGAACTTGCTGAACGCTTGAAGCAGCCACCCTTAAGTTTGACTCCTGAACGACTCTGGGCAGCCTACGCCAA
>CALBRY010000305.1 GCA_937927665.1 uncultured Chloroflexota bacterium | reverse complement strand
ACTTGACTCAAGAGGATGCGACTATGCCGCCGCCGCATGTGCTGCGGGAGCGGTTCAAGGCGGTGGGTGTTGATGACGACTCGAAGGATGTCGTGTTTTACTGCAACGGCGGAGTCTCTGCCAGTTATGGACTGCTTGCCTATCATGCGGCTGGTTTTACCGGCGGCAGTGTGTATGACGGTTCATGGAAAGACTGGGGCAATGATTTGAGCAAGCCGATTCATTCACTGAAGGCATGATGGCGAAAACGACGCCTTCCCCGATCAACAACGCGCCCCAGTTTGTGGAAGTTTTTCCGATCAAGACGGATGCTATTCCTCCACTCACGGCGTATCAAATGCGGCTGGTGGGTGAACTCACACCGGCTGAACAGACGTGGATCGGCACCCGGCTGGTTGCAAAACTGCGCGCGGCGCATCCCGGCTATTGGTTCTGGGCGAGCTTGCGCGTGATTACGGATTCGCCGCCGCCTATTTTCAACCTGATTCACACGCTCGATCAACTGCGCGCCGAACAGCCGGATATTTACAACTGGATCGAGCTTCTTGAAGAAGATTACGCATGGGGCGCAACGCCAGAAGCGATCACCGATTATGTGATGCGCGGTCCTGTGCAAGCGCTGGAGCGACCGATTTCCGAAGCGCTGGCAAAAACAGCTTACGGGATCAAAAACACGCTGGTTGAACGCGAACATCGAATCCGCGCATGGGAAGTTGATGGGCAACCTGCCCTTTCGCTGGCAGTCGTGACGCGGTTGCTGTATGAGCCGGAATTCGGCGTGTATGCGGCAACGCTCAAAGACCCGGATGAGTTGATCGGGCTGCTGGCGGCGGATAAAACTTCAACGACGATTGGCGAGATCACCAAAATCGTGGGGAAGGTCAAAGACAGCCGGGAGCGTCTGCTTAAGGAGTCCAAACGCGATTTGATGCGGGAACAGATCGCCGCCGCGCCTGATGATGCGCTGGTTGTTCGGATGCTGGTCGGTTATGACGAACTCGATTATGTGGCGACGGCGCTCCGGCTGTTGATCCGCGTGGAGGATGCGGAAAAGTTTGCGATCAAGCCGCAGATGATCGAGCGCGCTTTGAGTTTGCAGCCCGCGATGCGCGCTCAACTGGTCAAGGTTGTGTCGGAGATCGTCAAGGGCGCTCATTTGATCGATAAAGCGTTCACGAGCGCTAATCAGCCGGATTTATTCGTCAGCAGCAAGCCGGATGTGACGCTTCGCTTCGGGGAAAACAAATCACGCGAGCTTGATCCTGAAAAACTGCCGCGCGATTTTCAAACCCTTGGCGCGCATACGCGCCTTTCGAAATATGATCGTGAACCGATCCGCGCGGTGGTGATCAATACGCTTGCGGACGAAGAAGAGGTCGCGTTTTTTGTGGAGGCGCTGAAACGGGCGATGAGCCGCGAATACGGGTTCACGCTCGATATTGTGCGCGAACGCAAGGTGCGCGTGGTGACACAGGCGAATCTTGAAAGCGCGGTGCGGTTATTGGCGAAAGAAGATACGCCGCTGGTGATCGTGTTTTTGGCGGATGAAGAATCGGATGACGAGGATGAGGCGATCGGGGATCGCTACGCGCGTGTGCAGACGATCGGGCGAGGGCTTTCGTGTTTGATCATCCACGAAGGGACGATGCACAAGCCCGAAGCGATGCCCGATATTGTGATGGGGATACTCGCACGCACGGGTAACACGCCTTACCTGCTGCAAGAGCCGATCCCGTATGCGGATCGTGTCGTCGGGCTGCACTTGATCCGCCAGCACAAGAAAGACGGCGATCACATTACCGGCATTGCGCGCATTTTCCGCGCCGATGGCGGGCTGATAAAAGCTATCATCGCCGGAAGTCTTGCGAATGAAGGCGACGAAGGCGAAGGACTGCCCGACGCGCTGCTTGAAAAACTGCTCCCACGCGAACATATCAAGGGGCAGCGGGTGATGATCCATCATGACGGCAGACTTAAGCGGGATGTGATGCTCTCGCTGGATCAATGGGAGCAGGCAAACGGCGCGAGTTTCGCCGCTGTTGAGATTGTGCGCCGAGGTATCCCGCGCATCTATGCGTTGAAACAGGGCAAAATCGAGCCGCCGGAATGGGGGAGCACTTTCCGCTTGAGCGATACGGAAGCATTCCTCGTGAGTTCGTTCGCTGCCGCTGATATGACTCCACAGCCGATCCATTTGCGGGTTGAGCCGCCGCTCACTATCGATCAGGCGATCCATTCGGTGATGACGTTTTCGCTGTTTCATTATGGGGCGCTTCGACAGCCCAAACTGCCGATCACGATCCATCATTCGGACTTGATCGAATTGTCGATTGCGCGCGGGGTGATGCCTGTTCCGTTTGTTTCTGACCTGCCGTTCTGGCTGTAAATCGGCTGTAAATCCACGTGCGAGAGCGTTTCCACATGATTCATTGTGAGGAATATCGCAAATACACGGTACAATAATCTGCGTGTATTCCGCAAAGGAGACTGCAATTCTATGAAAGGACTGTTCAGCGGGTTAACGCGGCTATCGCTGCGTTTCCGTCTTGTGACTCTGATTCTGGCGCTGTTGATTTCGGTGGCGGGTATTATTGCCATCACCCAGCTTCGTCAGGAACTCATCCCCGCCGTTGAATTCCCCCAAACCACGATCTTCGCGCAAACTACCGGGTTGACAAGTGAACAAGTCCTCAACTTGATTACCAACCCGATTGAACAGGGCATTGACGCGCAGATCGAGGAAATCACCAGCGTTGAATCGACCACGACAGGATCGTTTGGGGCGATCATCACGGCGTATAACGATTTTGGCTTGAACCAACCTCGTTTACGTGCAGAAATTCAGCAGGTGCTCGACAGCTTATCGATTCCCCTGCGCCGCATCCAAGCGCCTGCCGATCAAGCACCGGAAGCGTTCGCCGCTTCGCTGCTGGCGGATTTGACGCCGGATGTGTTGATTTATCTCGCGGAAAATGACGCGAATATGCTGTTCCAGCTTTCGCCGGAAGTGTGGGGGGCGCTCAGCCCAGAAACACTTAACGCGGTGGTGGCGTATCTCGCGGATCAAACTGAACAGCAGTCTACTAATCCGCTACTCCAACTTATCGAGCAGGAAGTATCACCCGCGTTGGTGAACCTGCCGCTCATCGCCAGCGTGAGTGTCAGCGGTGGGCAGCAACTCCCAGATGAAAGCGGCAGCAGTGCCGCGACCGAAAGCACGGTGACAGCGCGCAGCGTTTTGCTATCGATTTCGCCGGAAGTGTGGACTATTGCCTCACAGAGCTTGTTTGGCGAAGTGATCACGCTGGACGATGCAGCAATCGAACGTGTGCGCGCGATTGAGTATTCAATTCCTAACGGCGCGCCTCAGCTTCCGGCAAGCTGGCAGATGGATCGATTCTTTGATGCATCTGACCTAGAGGAGATGAGTACGCTCACCCGCACGATCGGCGCGGTGCTGAACAGCTTCGTGAATACGGGCGAAATTGTTGGATCGCTCGGTCAAACGAATGACCTGACACCGGAAGTCGTGACAGCGATACTGGCGATTGA
>CALBRY010000304.1 GCA_937927665.1 uncultured Chloroflexota bacterium | reverse complement strand
GCTGTGCGGAACGTTTCTATGTCCAGCCACCCAAAACCTTTGTGCGCGATACAAAGCTGCATCTCGGTCGGTTCGGTGACAATCGCGGCGTCGGCATGCCACCGCTCGGTGATCGCTTGTGTGCCGATACTGGCGTATTCCTCATCGACAACGCCTGTAAAAATCACATCGCCGGGTAGATTCATCTCCCGCACGGCAGCCATTGTGAGCATACACGCGGCGAGACTGCCTTTCATATCATAGGCACCGCGTCCGTATAACCGACCACCTTCGATCCGCGCCTGAAAAGGGTCTTCCATCCCGGCAACGCCAACCGTATCAAGATGCGCGTTGAGCATCAACGACCGTCCGCCGCCGCTCCCGCGTGCAATCGCGATCACATTCGGGCGGTTGGGTGCAGCCTCTTGGAGTGTCACTTCAAGACCATGTTGAGTCAGCCATTGGGCGACAAACCGGGCAATCGCGGCTTCGCCTGCACCACCGGGAACAAGATCGGGGTTGATCGAGTCAACAGCGACCAATTGTGAAAGGAGATCAGCAGCATTCGACATAGTGGTTTCCTGTGCGATCCGAAACGATCACCCGCATTGTAGCGCGTACTGGATGAGTCCATCATCTCCCCAAACAGTTCATACGGGAACAGTTTCATCGTGTTCTATTCAACCACCTGCGCGGTAATGGACGCAGCGCGGCTTGATACCACTTTGGTTGCCCCCACCCGATCACAATGCGCTAAAATACACACCTGAAAGAAACATCTAGACGCATACCGAACCTTTGAGAAGAAAACGTCCGTGATGTTTTACAGGAAACAGGCTTATGAAAAAGATTGGTTTACTGAATCAACCGCTTTCAAGCGTGATTGCTGGTATGGGGCATCTTGACAGCCTCGTCATTGCAGATGCCGGACTGCCAATCCCTATTGGAACTCCTCGCATCGATCTCGCGGTGAGCAAAAACATTCCGCCTTTTCTTGAGGTGGTGCGTGCTGTGCTTGAAGAAATGCAGATCGAAGGCGCGATTATCGCGGAAGAACTGGCGATACGCAGTCCCGAAATGCATCAGGCGCTTTCCGCGCTGCTTGGCACTATTCCCGTGAAAGCAGTCCCACATATTGAGTTCAAATCACAGAGCGCCAGCGCGCGCGCCATTGTACGCACAGGCGAATTTACACCGTACGCAAACGTGATCTTGATCGCTGGAGTCGTATTCTAATGACTTTGCGCCTAACTCCGCGTACTTTTTTGCAGCAGTATGGTCTGGTTGTGTCGTTTCTGGCATTGTGTGCCGTGCTGACTCTGACAAGTAATCGTTTTTTCACGGCGGATAACTGGATCAATATTCTGCGTCAGTCAACTATCAACGGAATCATTTCGGTGGGGATGATGCTGGTCATTCTCACACGCGGAATCGATTTGTCTGTTGGTTCGGTGCTGGCGCTCGCTTCCGTAATGACTGCTGATCAACTTCAGCAAGGTGTTGATCCGCTTGCAGCGCTCGGCTTTTGCCTGCTGGTTGGCGGCGCACTCGGCTTGATCAATGGCGCGCTGGTGACATTTATCAAAATTCCGCCGTTTATCGCCACGCTTGGCATGATGACTGTGGCGCGTGGGCTGGCGCTTTCGTACACCGAAGGACAGCCGATCACCGGACTTCCGGAAGCATTCCGCTCGTGGGGGACGGGTTTTATCGGTCCGATCCCCACGCCGATCATCGTCGCGGCGCTGATTTTCGCGGCGGGCTTTGTCCTGCTCACCCGTACACCGCTTGGACGATATATCTTTGGCTACGGAGATAATGACCGCGCCGCGTTTTTCAGCGGACTGCCAACGCATCGAATTGTATTGTTCGTCTATGCGATTTCGGGCGCGTGCGCCGCGTTTGCGGGAGCAATCCTGATCGGGCGTCTGAACTCTGCCGCGCCAACAGGTGGAGTCGGCTACGAATTTGATGCGATCGCAGCGGTTGTTGTCGGCGGCACAAGCTTTGACGGCGGCGAGGGAACGATCTGGGGGACGCTGTTGGGCGTGCTGCTCATCGCCGTACTCAACAACGGCTTGAATTTGCTCAACGTCCCAAGTCCTTTTCAAGATGTTGCCAAAGGCGCAGTAATTGCGCTGGCACTCCTGTTTTACAAAGCAATTCGCTAAGGAGGTGATGCGAACAAGCACTGAATTCAATACGCGGTAAATAACAAACTGATGGATCGAACATCGCAACACAACAACGCAGCATTCTATTCTTTCAAGGAGTATTCCGAACGATGTCCCGTAAACTGTTGTTTGTACTGATGCTGTGCGTGCTGCTCGTCAGCGCGTTCGGCGCGATTGCCCAAGACGGTTACACCATCGGTCTTTCGCTTTCTACACTGAATAATCCCTTTTTCGTGACGCTGCGCGATGGCGCGCAAGCCGCCGCCGATGAACTCGGTGTAACACTGGTCGTGGTCGATTCGCAGGATGACCCGGCAAGCGAAGCCACAAATGTGGAAGACTTGATCGCACAGGGCGTCGATGCGATCCTGATCAACCCGACGGATGGTGATGCAATCGTCCCATCAATTGAAGCGGCAAATGCGGCGGGAATCCCCGTGTTCACGATTGACCGCAGCGCCAATGGCGGCGAAGTCGTCAGCCATGTCGCGTCGGATAATCTCGCTGGCGGTCGGCTTGCAGGGATGTACCTGTGCAGCCAGTTGGGCGGCGTGGGCAGCGTGGTCGAACTCGAAGGAATCGCGGGAACGTCAGCGGCGCGCGATCGCGGCGCAGGTTTCAACGAATACATGAGCGCGGAGTGCCCCGGAGTCACGATCATTGCCAAGCAGACGGCGAACTTCAACCGCGCCGAAGGCTTGACGGTGTTTGAGAACATCCTGCAAGCACAGCCGGAAATCAATGGCGTTTTCGCCCACAACGACGAAATGATCCTCGGCGCGATCGAAGCAGCGAATGCTGCCGGACGCGAAGGAATCACGTTTGTCGGCTTTGATGCGGTCGATGATGCGGTCGCGGCAGTCCGTGACGGTTCGCTCGCGGCGACAATCGCGCAGCAGCCCGCTTTGATGGGCGATCTGGGTCTTCGTACTGCCGTCGCATCGCTGAACGGCGAAGCGGTCGAAGCGAGTGTCCCGGTTGACCTGCGCCTGATCCAGAAACTCACGTTGGGTGTGTCACTCTCTACGCTCAACAACCCGTTCTTTGTGACCCTGCGCGATGGTGCGCAGCAGGCGGCAAGTGACTATCTGGCGATCGAACTGGTTGTCGTCGATTCACAGGATGACTCTGCGACCGAAGCGACAAATATCGAAGACTTGATCGCGCAAGGTGTCGATGCGATCCTGATCAACCCGACGGACAGTGATGCTATCGTCCCGTCGATTGAAGCAGCGAACGCAGCGGGAATCCCCGTGTTCACGATTGACCGCAGCGCCAACGGCGGTGAAGTCGTCAGTCATGTCGCCTCGGATAACGTGGCGGGTGGTCGCATGGCAGCGATGTTCCTTTGCGAACAACTTGGCGGCGCGGGCAGCGTGGTCGAACTCGAAGGAATCGCGGGAACGTCAGCGGCGCGTGATCGCGGCGCAGGCTTTAATGACTACATGAGCGCGGAATGCCCCGGAGTCACAATCGTGGCACGCCAGACAGCAAACTTCAACCGCGCTGAAGGCTTGACGGTGTTTGAGAACATCCTTCAGGCACAACCAGAAATCAACGGCGTTTTCGCGCACAACGACGAAATGATCCTCGGCGCGATCGAAGCGGCGAATGCTGCCGGACGCGAAGGAATCGTGTTTGTTGGTTTTGATGCGGTCGATGATGCGGTTGCAGCAGTCGAAGCAGGCGCACTCGCCGCGACAGTCGCACAGCAGCCCGACGAAATCGGCTATCTGGGCGTTGAAGCGGCGGCGGCATATCTGGGTGGTATGGGTGTCGCTGAGGCAATTCCGGTTCCGCTGGCGCTGGTCAGCCAATAACTATTCTCGTATGACGGCGTGGGGGTGGGGATTATCCTCGCCCTCACCCGCTTTTATTTTTTTTGAGAGACTGCAACCGCCGATGTCCACATTACCCGATCTGCCGACCCCTCTGTTA
>CALBRY010000303.1 GCA_937927665.1 uncultured Chloroflexota bacterium | reverse complement strand
AAACCGGAGATCGTACCCTTGATCCTTCACGTAGGCGCACAAGAAATTGAGGGCATCGCGGAAGCGTTTCGCACTGTCGAGGGGGTTTTTGCTGCTGTCTGTTTCGGTGCCTTCGCGCCCACCCCAGAAAACGTACACTTCTGCGCCAAGCTCAGCACCCAATTCGATCGCGCGTACGGTCTTTTGCAGCGCATAGGCGCGAACTTTTGGATCGTTTGAGGTGAATGCGCCATCTTTGAAAACAGGTTCAGAAAACAGGTTTGTCGTCGCCATAGGGACGACTAAACCGGTATCGCTCAGCGCCTGCTTGAAATCGGACACGATCCGGTCGCGCTCCGCGGCAGAGGCATCGATCGGCACAAGGTCGTTATCATGAAAGTTGACACCATACACACCCTGTTCGCCCAGCAGATGAACAAGCTGTACCGGAGAGAGGGTATCCCGTGTGGGTAAGCCAAATGGATCGCGTCCGGTGTTCCCGACAGTCCATAAGCCAAAAGTAAATTTATGTTCCGGCTTCGCATCATACGACATCGAAAAAACTCCTTATTGAGAGGATCTCATGAGTTTATGACAGACTTGCTGCGCTGTACCCGCGCGCGACGTGCGGCTCAAAAGCGTAACAAACCTGCAAGCGTTTGCATTCCCCAAATGTACTCCGCACTTGATGAATATGTCAACAATATTCCATCATGAGTTAACCGCAGAAGGAAATTGAATTGTGCGGGCATCAAATGCTTGACATAAAACTCAGATAATGTTAGTGTTCTTGCAAGCGTTTGCAGCGCTAAATCGGTGTAAACGTGATGATATGCGGGATAATTTACTAAATACAAGCGATTTGTTTAGGGATGTAAAGTCTTGGATATCAGCCGCAAAAAGAATTCACAGGTCACTATCCTTGATGTCGCACGAGAGTCCGGCGTTTCGTACTCGACTGTTTCCCGGGTTCTGAACGGCTTTGATTTTGTCAAAGGGTCAACCCGCGAAAAAGTGCTAGAAGCAGCCGAGCGCCTAGGATACGTCGCAAACATTCAAGCGCGAAGCCTTGCAGGCGGCAGAACCCAGATCATCGGTCTGCTCGTTCCCGGGCTGGATAATGGCTACATCACCGAAATTGTAGGCGGTATTGACCAAGAACTTGCCCATTCTGATTACGACTTGATGCTGTACACCACACATCGTTTTCAGGGCAAGGAATCGCTGTATGTCAAAACGATTGCGAATGGTTTGGTCGATGGGCTGATCCTCCTCGTACCCCATAACGCGCAGAACTATCTTCAAGCGCTGCCAAACCAGAATTTCCCGTATGTCCTCGTCGATCAGATCGATAACACGTACAACAGCACGACTGTCGACGCTACCAACTGGCAGGGCGCGTATGATGCTGCCTCTTACCTGATCAAGCTGGGACATCAGCGAATCGGGTTCATTATGGGGCATCCTGAACTCAATAGTGCGCGCGAACGTTTTGACGGGTATCGGGCTGCCTTGCAGCATCATCGAATTGCCTATGAGGAGTCGCTGGTTATTGAAGGCGACTACTTGACCAAAAGTGGATATTCCGGCGCGAAGCATCTGCTGAGCCTTCCACAGCCACCAACTGCCATTTTTGCCTCCAACGATCTCTCCGCTTTTGGCGTGCTCGACGCGATCCATGAAGCAGGGCTGCGCATTCCCGAAGATATTTCGGTAGTCGGGTTTGATGACATTCCGCTTGCATCGCTGGTATATCCCAAACTCACGACAGTTCGTCAGCCGCTTGTCCAAATTGGACAGGTCGCTGTTCGACTCCTCCTTGAGAAACTTGAAAACCCCGAAAAAGAAGCGCGCCGCGTGACGCTCGCAACCGAGCTTGTCGTGCGTGATTCGAGCGCGCCAAGGGGCTAATTTATGAAGGGAGGGAGTACGTAATCACTTTTTGACGCACGATTTGCAAACGCTTGCAAGTAGCTTATAGCTTTTTAAGGAGAGGGTATGAACGTTCGTAGATTTCTGTTGATCGCCGTCGTTCTCGGCACGTTGGCACTCCTATCCGTGGGAGTGGTTGCAGCGCAAGAACCTGTTACAGTTGATTGGTGGACGATCTATACCACCCCGCCGGAACTTCCTGCATTGGCGGAAACGCTCGCTCAGGAATACATGGCAATGCACCCCGAAGTCACGATTCAAATCACGCACCTCGAAAATGAAGCCTTCAAAGAACGTCTTGCGACGGTCATGCAGTCAGGCGATCCGCCGGACATTTTCCAGAGCTGGGGCGGCGGCGTTATGTGGAATTACGCTGAAGCTGGTTTGCTCCGCGACATTACCCCAGAAATAACCGCTGATGACAGCGCGTGGCAGAATTCTTTCACCACACAGGCAGCGCTCAATCTGTACAGCTATGACGGCGCGTACTATGGTATTCCGATGACGTTTGGCGCGGTTGGCTTCTGGTACAACACTCGCCTGTTTGCCGAAGCGGGTATCGAAGGCACTCCGACAACATGGACAGAATTCCTCGCTGATGTGCAGCTTCTCAAAGATGCAGGCATCACCCCGATCGCGCTGGGTGGACGTGATAAATGGCCCGGTCACTTCTGGTGGGTGTACTTGGCGATCCGCGAAGGCGGTCAGGCAGCATTTGAAAGTGCGTACACACGCGAAGGCTCATTTGCAGACCCGGCATTCGTGGCGGCTGGTCAGCGCTTGCAGGAATTGATCGCGCTTGATCCGTTCCAGACTGACTATATGGCGATGGGATACGGGCAAGAAGCGGGCTTGGTCGGCAACGGCGAAGCAGCGATGGAATTGATGGGACAGTGGGCGCCCGGCGTGCAGCAGGGCAACAGCACCAGCGGTGAAGGACTCCCGGCGGGTGAACTCGGCTGGTTCCCCTTCCCGACGATCGAAGGTGGTTCAGGCAATCCGACGGACGTCTTGGGTGGCGGTGACGGCTTCGCGGTTGGCGTAAATGCCCCCGATGCAGCAGTTGACTTCCTGCGCTTCCTGACCACGCCCGAAGTACAAATCCGTTATGTCGCCTTGAACACGGGCTTCATCCCGACTGTTGCTGGCGCAGAAGAAGCCGTTACGGATCCGCTGCTCCAAGCAGTGACCGCAGCACGTAATGAAGCGGGCTACTATCAGTTGTACTACGATCAATTCCTGCCCCCGGCGGTTGCTCAAGCAGTGCTGGATGGTGTCGAAGGTCTGTTCGTGGGGACGCTTACCCCTGAAGATACCGCACAAGCGATTGAGGATGTTGCATCCTTCGAGCTTGAGTAAGTACTTCTGATCACGTGGGGGATGCCGGATGGCATTCCCCACGCACTGCCTATCCGGGTATTGTTTGAGAGGACATTAGTATGGGAAGTCGATCGACACCGCGCTTTCGTTTTATCCCTCGTGAACGTTCTGACGCGCTCGAGCGCTCCCGCGGCGGCAGTGATCAGATTCTCACCGTCGGGTTGTTCATCATACCGGGAGCGCTCGTTTACACGCTCTTTTTGATTATCCCGATCATTCAGGCGGCGTATTACAGCCTCTATGATTGGAACGGCTTAGGACCGCTCAACAACTTTTATGGCTTTGGTAACTATGAGCGTGCCTTTGGGCATGAGGTCTTTCAAAGCTCAGTCCTCAACAGCTTGGTGATTACCTCCCTATCTTTGTTGATCCAGCTTCCGCTGGCGATGTCTCTTGCGTTGATGGTTGGACGAAAACTGCCGGGTCGTGCGATCTTTCGCAGCATTTTCTTTATGCCGTATGTTTTTTCAGAGATTATCACGGCGATTATTTGGACATTTGTTTACTACCCCGGCGGAGGGATGCTCAACACCGTTTTGGGAAGCATCTTCCCGAGTTATGTACCGCAAGGCTGGCTTGCCAACCGGGATATTGCGCTGCTCGCGGTCTTTTTCGTGATTACGTGGAAGTATTTCGGCTTGCACATGATTTTGTATATGGCAGGGCTGCAATCAATCAACGGCGAAATCGAAGAAGCGGCACGCATCGACGGCGCGAACGAATTGCAGGTACTGCGCTACATTACCCTCCCAATGTTAGCACCGACGATCCGCCTCACAGTTTATTTGTCCGTGCTGGGGTCGCTCAATCAATTTGTGCTGATCTGGATTTTGACAACTGGCGGTCCTGCCAACGCCACACAGGTTATGGCGACATACATGTACCGCTTCGGGATCAAGAGCTTCAATCTGGGATTTGGCAGCGCGGTTGCGGTCATCATCTTCGTGATCTCGTTGATCTTCTCGATCGGCTATCAGCGTGCCGTAATGCGCCGCGATTATACGGGCGCGGTGTAGGAAGGAGAGCATATGACTGCCTTGATGACGAAACTATCCCGATCCCGCAGGCGACCACTGCCGCTGCGGTTATGGACTGCCCGCCTGTTTCAGTACGCGATCTTGATCACGCTGGCGTTAATCATTCTCGGTCCTGTTATTACAGCCGTGCTCGGCGGTCTGAAAACGACGGGCGAATTGTATGATCAGCCGTTTGGACTTCCGTCCGTTCCCCGGTGGGAAAATTACACGGGAATCCTTTCGAGCGGTGTTTTCTGGCGGCAACTTTTGAACAGCGCCATTATCGTCGTGGGTACAGTCAGCATGACGGTTACAACATCGGCGCTGCTGGCGTTTGTATTCAGCCGTTTGGTCTTTCGTGGGCGCGAGTTAATCTTCAATTTCTTTACACTTGGGCTGCTATTCCCGGTGACGATCGCCTTTTTACCGGTCTTCATCCAAGTGCGGCAGTTAAGCTTGATTGACAGCTACTTTGGCGTAATTCTGCCGCTGGTGGCTTTTGGTATACCGGGCAGCACGCTCATTCTGCGCGGGTTCTTTCGCGCCATACCATCCGAACTCGAAGATGCGTCCTATATCGACGGATGCGGGACTATCGGATTCTTTTGGTATGTGCTGCTTCCGCTGGCGCGTCCCGCATTAGGGGCGATCGTCGTGCTGCAAACGATCGTCGCATGGAACGAATACTTCCTGCCGCTCCTCGTGTTCACCGACGACTCCAAGTGGCCGCTCACGTTGGGGATCATGCAGTTTCAAGGACAGTTCGGTACTGATTGGGGACGGGTGATGGCATTCGTTTCTCTGCTGATCGTCCCGGCGGTACTGTTTTACATTTTGACGCAGCGTTACATTGTCACCGGGTTAACCGGTGGTGAACTTAAGGGGTAAAGGCTTCCCGTCATGACCAAGTATCAAGATCAGACGCTTAGCGTCACGGAGCGTGTTGAAGCATTAATGGCGGAGATGATTCCGGCAGAAAAAGTCGCGCAATTGTGGGGTGTATGGGCGATTGCTCTGCTTGATGAACGGCGGCAGTTCATACCAGAACGTCAACCTGAACTGCTCAAGCACGGTGTCGGGCAAATTTCGCGCTTAGGTGCGAATGCGCTGGTGAATCCGACGCACGTTGCCGCACTCGCCAATCAAATTCAACATTACTTCATCGAACAGACAAGACTCGGTATTCCGGTAATGATTCATGAAGAAAGCTGCGCCGGGATTCTTATGCGCGGAGCAACAACTTTCCCGCAGTCGATCGGGCAAGCCGCCACATGGAACCCGGAATTGATCGAAGCGATGACCCGCGCGATGCGCGAACAACTCCGCGCAGTTGGCGCTCATCATGCGCTCGCTCCCGTGCTTGATGTTGTGCACGATGCTCGCTGGGGACGTGTAGAAGAAACCTATGGCGAAGACCCATTTCTGATTAGCGCGCTTGGCACGGCATACGTGCGCGGCTTGCAGGGAGACGATCTCAAAACCGGGATCGCAGCGACCGCCAAGCATTTCGTCGGATATGCTGCCAGCGAAGGTGGAATGAATTGGGCGCCATCCCACATCGGAGCGCGTGAACTACGCGAAATCTATCTGACGCCGTTTAAGGCAGTCATTAAAGCGGGCAAGATTGCGACTGTCATGAATGCCTATCAAGAAATTGATGGCATTCCATGCGGCGCTTCAAAAGAACTGCTGGTCGATATCCTGCGTGGTGAAATCGGATTTGATGGTCTGATCGTCTCTGATTACTTCACGATCGCGCAGTTGGTCGATTACCATCATTTGACCGCCGATCGCAGCGAAGCGGCGCGGATGGCGCTGGAGGTCGGACTCGATCTTGAACTCCCAACCCCGAACGGTTATGGCGATCCGCTGCTTGCCGGGCTTGAAAGCGGAAAAATCGAAATGTCGCTGGTGGATGCATGCCTTGAGCGCGTACTCACGGCAAAATTCAACTGGGGATTATTCGATAACCCCTATGTAGATGAAGGACGTGTGTCCGAAATCTTCTCCAAGCCGTCAACCGTCGATCTGTCGCGCCAGATTGCCCAGCAGTCCATCGTAATGCTCAAGAACGATGGCGCGCTCCTGCCGCTTTCAAAATCCGTGAGCAAGATCGCCGTCATCGGTCCAAGCGCAGACAGCGCTCGTCTAATGCAGGGCGATTATCATTACCCGTCGCACTTTGAGCATATGTTTAACCCGAATGTCAGCCCGGATGCGCCAACGGCAGCCCGCGAAGATGTCATTGATTGGGCGGAACACTTCCCGCCAACCGTGACAATTTTGCAGGGCGTGCAGCAGTTGGTTTCATCTCATACCGAAGTGTTGTATGCCCATGGCTGCGATATTCTCAGCGAAGATACCAGCGGTTTCGCGGAAGCGGCAGCAGCGGCGAAACAAGCCGATGTAGCGATCGTGGTGGTGGGTGATAAGAGCGGACTTGCACCCGGCTGCACAAGCGGCGAATCGATTGACCGAGCAGTACTTGATCTGCCGGGGGTTCAGCAGCAGTTGATCGAGGCGGTTTACGCGACGGGAACACCAACCATCGTTGTACTCACCAATGGTCGCCCTCACACGTTAAGTTGGATCGCGGAGCATATTCCGGCGGTGTTGGTGGCATGGTTTCCCGCCGAACAGGGCGGAGCGGCAGTCGCAGATGTGCTGTTCGGGGATGTTAACCCCGGCGGAAAACTGCCGATATCCTTCCCGCGTCATGTCGGACAGCTTCCCATGTATTACAACCATAAACCTTCCGGCGGGCGGACACACTGGCAGGGTAAGTATGTTGAAATCAGCACCGATCCGCTGTATCCGTTCGGGCACGGGTTGAGCTACACCCAATTCGAATATGCCAATCTGCATATTACGCCTCAGGATGCGACCGCTGATCAAACCGTACAGGTAAGTCTGACCGTCACCAATACGGGTGATCGCGCAGGCGAAGAAGTCGTACAGCTTTATGTCAGCGATCCGATCGCCACTGTAACCCGCCCTGTACTCGCCTTGAAGGGTTTCACACGGCTGATGCTCCAACCGCGCGAATGTAGAACCGTGACGTTCGATCTGGATATACGTCATCTCGCTTTCTATGACCGTGACATGCGTTATCAGGTTGAATCGGGTGCAGTCACCGTCAAGGTGGGGAGTTCATCGAAAGATATTCGCTTGGAGGGTAACCTGCAAATCGTCGGTCAGTCTACCGAAGTGGAACAGGTCTATTTTACCCCCGTGCGGATTGAGTAATCGGCGGTGATTTGCCGAACTGAGAGGCAGATATGCGTAGATGGTTGATTGCAGCTTTCGTGATTGTTCTGTCCACCCGCGTGATCGCACAAGATGCGCAGACGGACGGGGCATTCTATACTAATGAGTATGCAAACGTGTTAAGCGAAATCGGGTTAACAGACGCAGAAATTCAAGCACGCATCGATGAGGTATGGCAGTCTCTGTTTTACGGGGACGACGATACGGAGCGTGTTTATTATCCCGTAGGGGATGACATGGCGTACATGCTGGATGTGAATAACCAAGATGTACGCTCCGAGGGTATGTCTTACGGCATGATGATCGCTGTCCAGTTGAATCATCAAGAAGAATTCAACCGCTTATGGCGCTGGGCAAAGACTTACATGTATCAGGAATCGGGGCAGTATGCGGGCTATTTTTCATGGCACAACCGCATCGATGGCACTCAGATCGATCGTAATCCGGCTTCCGATGGTGAAATCTGGTTTGTGACAGCGCTGTTTTTCGCGGCGGGTCGTTGGGGAAACGGCGAAGGCATCCTCAACTATCAAGCAGAAGCGAATGCGATCCTGAACACGATGCTGCATACAGAAACACCAACATCCGGTGCAACCAACATGTTCGATGAAGAAAGCAAGCTGGTTGTATTTGTGCCTCAGTGGGGACGTGTCAGTGAGTTTACTGATCCATCGTACCAAACCCCGTACTTCTACGAATTATGGGCGCGTTGGGCGGAACAGGATCAAGCATTCTGGCAGGATGCCGCAGAAGCAAGCCGCGCTTTCTGGCATACAACCGCTCATCCTGAAACCGGACTTGTCCCGAATTACGCGGAGTTTACAGGTGAACCCGTTGTATGGGACGATTACGGTGAATTCTTCTACGCGGACGCATGGCGGACGGCGATGCACATCGCGGTCGATTACCGTTGGTTTGGCGCGGACGAGTGGCAAATCGAACAAAGTAATCGCTTGCTGCGCTTCTTCTATGATCTGGGTATCAATCGATACAACACCAAGTTTCTGATCGATGGCACACCCGCCCAACCGCAGCACCGCTCCTTAGGATTGATTGCGATGAATGCGGTCGCGGCGCTGGCGGCTAACGATCCGATTCGATTGGAGTTTGTGCAGGCGTTTTGGGATTCGTCTCTGAACGTGGGACAATACCGATATTACGACAATCTGCTCTATATGCTGGCGCTGCTTCACTTAAGCGGGAACTTTAGAATTTATCCGCCCCCCTTGAGTGCATAAGAATTGGATGGCTGTATGAAGTATGTGATGGGCATTGATTCGAGCACAACCGGAGTCAAAGCACTGATCACCGATGAAGAAGGACGTATTGCCGGATCGGGCAGTGCATCCTTGAGCATCAGTTTTCCCAAGCCGCTGTGGAGTGAGCAAAATCCGGTCGATTGGTGGGATGCTGCTCAAAAAGCGATCCGATCCGCGATTCGCGCCGCAGATGTTCGTGGTGAAGACATCGCCGCTGTGGGACTCACCGGACAGATGCACGGCTTGGTCATGCTGGATGAGCATGGGGATATTCTGCGTCCGGCTGTTCTATGGAATGATCAGCGCACACAAGCGCAGTGCGACGAAATAACCGACAAAATCGGCGCGGCGCGGTTGATCGCGCTGACAGGCAACCGGGCGCTGACGGGTTTCACAGCGCCTAAACTGCTGTGGGTGAAAGAAAACGAACCAGAAATCTATGCCCGCTGCAAGCATGTGCTGCTGCCGAAAGATTATCTGCGCTTCAAGCTGACCGGAGAATATGTATCGGAAATGTCCGACGCTTCGGGGATGCTGCTGCTCAATGTGGCAAAACGCGAATGGTCGCAGGACATGCTCGATGCGCTGGAGATTCCTGCATCTTGGCTGCCGCGTCTTGTCGAAGGCACAGGGATTACTGGCGCGGTCAATGCACAGGCGGCGGAAGCCACCGGGCTTTCGGCTGGTACGCCTGTTGTGGGCGGCGGCGGTGATCAGGCGGCGGGCGCAGTTGGGATGGGCTGTGTAGCACCCGATCGCATCGGTGTAACGATCGGCACATCGGGCGTCGTATTCGCGCCATTGACGAATTACGCCTATGAGCCGGAAGGACGCTTACACGCCTTCTGTCATGCCGTACCGGGGCAGTGGCATTTGATGGGAGTCATGCTCAGCGCGGCGGGCAGTCTGTCGTGGTATCGTGACACCCTTGCGCCGGATATCGCTTATGAAATGCTGCTGCTAGAAGCCGCAGTCGTTCCCGCGGGCAGCGAAGGCTTGCTTTTTCTGCCTTACCTAGCCGGTGAGCGCACCCCTCATCCTGATCCGAATGCGCGCGGCGCGTTCATTGGGTTGACTCAACGGCATACGCGCGGACATTTAACCCGCGCTGTATTGGAAGGGGTTGCGTTTGGCTTGAAAGACTCCTTTACGCTGATCGCGAATACCGGACTGCCAAATCAGTATCAAGTCCGTGTGAGCGGGGGCGGTGCGAAGTCGATGATTTGGCAGCAGATCATCGCAGATATCTTCAACGCGCCTCTTGTCAATGTCAGTACAACTGAAGGCGCAGCATTTGGGGCAGCAATCTTGGCGGCAGTCGCCTGTGGCAAACATGCCACCGTTGAGGCAGCGTGTGCGGCTATGGTTCAGACCGGAACAAGGGTTGAACCGTCAGCAGATACTTCAGTCTATGCGGCTGAATATCAACGTTATCAACGGCTTTACCCGATGCTCAAACCCCTTTTTACGGAATAAAGGCAGGGAGAGGCTTTCGCGGACTCCCTTCAACAGGATTGGTGAGCTTCACCGGCGTGAAGCTCACCGTTTATTCAGCCTATAATGCTGTAAGCGTACTGCCCGTGAACGAGATCACCTTCTGCGAAGCGCTCAAAGCGGAACAGATGTGGGTCAATCGGGCAGCGATTCTCTCCTGTGACGAGATCGGCAATGATCTCCCCCGTGACAGGACCCATTTTGAAGCCGCTCCCGCTCCATCCGTAGGCGCAGATAAAACCCTTAAGCCCCGGCATATGTCCTAGAATGGGATGCCAATCCGGCGATACATCGTACAAACCCGCCCACCCCTTGCCCACACTGGATTCGCCCATCAATGGCATTCGATGTTCGGTACGATTCGCCATATCTACCGTAAAGTCCATGTCTACGGTTTCGATATAGTGGTCAGGATCGACCAGATGTGCGGCTTCGGAGGCTTCCAGCGATCCGGCGAGGGTAAGCTGCCCGGTTTCGGGGCGAACGTAAAATCCTTGGATGAAATCGCCGATCATCGGGTGTCCATCTTGCAGGGCATTCTTCGGCTGTTGAAACACTGAAATCTGATGACGACTTGCTTCAACAGGGGTATCAAAGTGAACGGTTTTCGCAAGGCGGGTTCCCCAAGGTCCAGCGGCATTCACGACGATAGGCGCGCTAAAAACGCCGTTATTCGTCTCAACCCCCGTTACCTGATCACGCTGCGTCAAAATGCGGGTCACTTCCACGCCTTGATGGAGTTCTGCTCCTAGGCTGCGTGCGCGCTGCGCGAATGCATTGGCAGCCATCGCGCCATCGGCGCAGCCCGCATCAGGTTCATACGCTCCCCCGCCAATATCATCCACATGGAGATACGGAGCGAGCTTGTGGATTGCCTGTGCATCGAGAAATTCCACTTGGACACCTACGCGCCTCTGAAGATCGATATTTGCCTTAAGTCCCTCCAGATCGCCGTGACCAACGATAAATAACGCCCCGGTGCGCCGCCAACCGGGATCGCCACCGATCACTGCATCAAAGTCGTTCCATACGTGCAGGGAACGAAAAGCCATCTTGATCGTCGTCTCATTGGAATAATGCTGGCGGATAATGCCTCCGGTTCGCCCGGTTCCGCCTGCGGCAATATGGCGCTTTTCGAGCAGGCATACCCGCTGACCGCGCTGCGCGAGATGATACGCCGCGCTGGTTCCAGTAATTCCCCCACCAATAATGATGACATCCGCTGTTTGCTGCGTCATTGCTTGTTCTCCTTGAGTGACGGAAGCCGAAAGACGAATTTATTCCGCCGCTAGAAACTCTGACTGAGCGAGTAAATAGAGGTCAAACATTAGGGAAGTACGCGCGTCGTCACGATCCGGTTGGCAGCTTGCCAGAAGCGAAAGCCCTCCGCATAACGCGTATTCACTGCCAGTCCACGAAATGCGCCCAACGCCTCCGCGTAATGGTGGAATACATTGGCAGCCGGCGGCGGCAGTACAAAATCGGGATCATACCCTGCGGGCATGAGTTGACTCCGGTGACAATCGAGCATCGCAAGCTTTTGCGCCCATACCCGCTCAATATCAACATATTCTTCGGGAATGAAGCCGATTCCGCGTTCCGATTCCATAAAGGCGATGGGGACGATTGCCCGGTGCGGCACAAACTGGGATGGATAATTCGCGGTGCGTGCGATCTGTGCTGCATCCATCACCAAGCGGTTGGTCGTTTTGTGGTCGGGGTGATAATCGTCTGCGGGGTGGGTAATGATCACATCTGGTCGGCATTCGCGGATCATCTCGATAAA
>CALBRY010000302.1 GCA_937927665.1 uncultured Chloroflexota bacterium | reverse complement strand
CACCATCTTGAGAACAGATCAAGCAAGGTTTAAGAAAAACCGTCTTTGACCTGATGAATTTGGATGAGATTGCCACAGGTGTCATCCAAAATGGCGGAGATGGTTACCCCGGTGTCTGTAGGCCCAACGGTGAACTCAACACCTAATGCCTTCAGCCGTTCGTATTCGGCATAGACATCGTTCACCTGAAACGTGGTAAACGGAATGCCATCGCCCACGAGAGCCTTCTTGAGCGCCTTCATTGCTGGATATTCAGCGTTCGGTTCAAGCAGCAGTTCGACGCCGTCCGGTTCTTCGGGGGATACAACCGTCAACCAACTTGCATCCCCAAGCGGGATGTCTCGCTTCTTCACGAAGCCCAACTTCTCGGTGTAAAACTTGAGCGCTTTTGCCTGATCTTGCACAGACACGCTCGTGACACTAATCCGCATGATGCGATCCTTCCCTTAGTAGGCTTGTTGCCGAAGTACAAGGCAGCTTACGAAACTCAGCAGGACTGAAACCGAACTGCTTTTTGAAGGCTTTGCTGAAGGCTGTGTGCGACTCATAACCCGCAGCAAGGGCAACCGCTAGGATGTCAACCGCACCCATTCTCAGCTTGTATCCCGCCCGCAGCAGACGAATACGACGCACATAGCTGATGGCACTTTCGCCAGTGCAGGCATTGAAGACGCGATGAAAGTGAGGTATCGAGAAACCAGCAATGTCGGCGAGGACTTCACGATTGAGTGGTTTATCAAGGTGCTGGCTGATATATCGCTGCACTTGCGCGATTCGATCCTGATGCATTTGCTCGTTCAGTTTTTCAGTTTCCATACCGCCACTATATCCTTCTCCTCTTTGGGCGCGGTAGTCCAACCGTATCATGCTTTTGGAACAGGGGCGCGACTACGCTGCGCCGCGAGGGTGTCCTGTGTCCTGTCCGTGAGCGTGGAAACAGCGATATCCTCTGCGGACGAAACCTTCACCAGATTCACCAATCCAAGGATAGTGAACGTACCCATCGTGAATAAGGCGATCAGCCCCGCGACCACATGAATATCCTGCACGCGCCAGACCATGCCCGCCGGATCTGTGATGGTCTCGCTTGTATTCGCGGTCACGGCGTTCACGAAATAGTATGCGCCGATCAGACCATAGAATAGGACGGCTTGTAGATTCAATAGTCTTGATGGCTGATTTTCGACGGATTGCCCCTTCGAACGTTCTTTCAGATAGAGCGCGAACATCTGCAAAAACACATAGGTAGTCAGCATCCATCCCAGAAAGTTGCTAAATGGAACGCCGAAGTAACTACCACCATCCTGCCAAATCCATGTGCGGCTGACCGTCGAGAAAGTCGGATCCATGGTTAAGTCCCATGCGACCATCATCAAGGCAGCGAGAATGGGGACGCTGAAGATGAGATGTCCGGAAAGCCGTGTGTGGTTTGCACCAGCAATCAGGCGGGCGATCGTCCATGCCAAGTAGGCGGTTCCGAGGTATACAGGTCCAATCAACACAGGCACATGAAACAGCTTGGGTCCGATGTTATCGGTATACACGTAATTCCCGAACGGAAACCCTGTGAGCACGCTCAAGTTCTCAAAGATGTTACTCACGACCAACGTCACAGCAGCAAAGACCAGCAGATCCCGCAGACGGTAGGTGAGCGAACCATGCACAAAGAGAAAAAGGAGCGGCACGAACGTGATCAGGGCTGTGCTTATCGGAACGGGTAACAGATCGGGAGCGAGTGCCCTCCTGACGATAGTCACGATCGCGTAGATCGCGATGAGTGCCCACGAGAGCATGATGCGTTGATTTTTGTTCATTTCCCCGCACTTTCGCTGGAGTTATGCGGACTGTGCTCAAGGCGCTTGGGAGATAAACCGCCCCCACGATTCGTCGCGCCAATGACCAGCCCCGCGCTGATCAGAATGATGTCCTTGAACACGTACTGCCCTTCGAGTGACCAGACGAATGGGAAAGCCCCCCATAGACGTTCCGGTGCTAAGAGGAGGGGGGACATCGCGCCCGCCATTTGCAGCATCAGCAGCACCAACACGATTCGCTTGGCTTTGCCGGTCAAGAACCCGATGCCGATAGCGACTTCCCACGCTGCAAGCAGCAGGATCAGCGGGTTAATCAGCGAACGGGGTAGAAAGTCGAGCGTGTCTCGAATGAGCGGTTCGGCGGGACTGACACCCGGCAGCAGCTTGAGTGCCCCAAACCACACGAAAACGAGCCCCATCGAGAGGGACAGCAGCCGCAATCCGTACTGTGCCATCAAGCGCGTTGCAAGGCGGTCAAGCTGATTAAGGCGACGGTTCGAACCGGTATTCAGGAACGGACTTTCCAGTTGAATAGACTGCCGTTTTTTCAGTTCTGAGGTTGAGCTCATTGCCATACTCCCTTAACATTCACCACTTAGTTCGCGCGCACGGGTTCGGCGCGTCCTTGACGACCGAGTGCGGCGCTCACTCCCATAAGCGCAAGCGCATTGACAGCGTGAAGCGCGGCGATCCACGAGACGGTGCCGCGCAGCATCGGCAGTGTTCCTTGAACCAGAAACAGGACAACCAGCAGGATCGAGAGTCCAAGCCGCTGCCGACCGAGCCGTCCCACGAGCGCCAGCACCGGGAAAAAGAACGCTAAAACAGTGAGACCGACACCCAGCATCCGGTGAGGCTGAAAGGACGTGACACCGAACATAGGTGCGCCAGCTAAATAAAGCTGGATCAGTAAGCCAACGAGGAACACCCGTGTCAGCCAATAGTGCATTTGCGAGATAGACCGCTGCATCGTTTTTGCCCTCTGCAAAAATCGAACGTATGAGCAGAATCTTAACAGTCAGTCTCGGAGGTGTCGTCGTCTCGGGGAAGGCTTGTGTATACACCCGGGGGCGTATTTCAGAGGAATGCACTACGGTGTACGGAGTAGACGCTAGCCGGGGCGAACCAGTCCAGATTCATAGGCGAACACGACAAGCTGCGCGCGATCGCGGGCGCCGAGTTTCGCCATCGCGCGGCTCACGTGAGTCTTGGCGGTCGCTGGGCTGATCACAAGTTTTTCGGCGATTTCATCGTTGGATAAACCGCCCGCCACCAATACCATCACTTCGCGCTCTCGTTCGGTCAGCGCCTCCAAGTTGGGAACGGACTTCGATTTAACCGTCAGCGTTGCGAACTCAGCGATGAGCCGCCGCGTCACACCGGGGGAGAGCAGCGCATCCCCGCGCGCGACCGCCTGAATCCCCCGGATAAGGTCAATCGGTTCGGTATCCTTAACCAGAAAACCGCTTGCGCCAGCTCGCATCGCCTCGAAAATGTATTCGTCCAAATCGAACGTCGTCAGGATGATGATTTTGACGTTGGCAAGCCGCTCATCAGCAGCAATTCGCCGTGTTGCTTCCAAACCATCACGGCGCGGCATACGAATATCCATGAGTACCACATCCGGGATCAGGCTTGTAACAAGCCTGATCGCGTCGTCGCCATCGACCGCCTCGGCGACCACCTTCATGTCATTCTGAGCATCGAGCAGCGCCCGGAATCCGGCGCGTACAAGCGCCTGATCGTCCGCGATCACGATTCGGATCATTCCGCCGCTCCTGAAGTCGTTAAACGATGATTATCCAGCGGCAGTCGTGCGAATACCCGGAACCCGCCATCAGGACGGGGACCGGCTTCGACCACTCCGCCTAATGCAGTCGCGCGCTCTTTCATGCCAAGAATACCCTGACCAAGCCCGACTCCGTCGCGGGATGCTTCATCACCGATCTGATTGTCGATCTGCACAGTAAGCTCGTGCTCGTTACGGTTCACACGGATACTCGACGACGCCTGATTGGAGTGGCGCATGATATTGGTTAAGGCTTCCTGAACGATCCGAAACGCCGCCAGATCAACGCTGGCAGGCAGTCCCTTAAGATCGCCCGCAACCTCTGTATGTACCTTTAATCCCGCCTCTGACGCGCGCGCGACGAGATCGCTAAGACTGGCGAGTCCTAAAGATGGGGAGCGCGGCGGCGCTTCGCTGACTTGACGAAGGATTTCCAGCACCGAACGCAGCTCGTGCAGCGCTTCCTTGCTGGCATCTTTGATTACGGAGAGCGCGACCCGCGCTTGTTCCGGTCGCTCGTCGATCAAGTGCAGGGCAACACCCGCCTGAACGCTGATCAGGGAAATGTTGTGACCCAGTACATCATGCAGCTCACGCGCGATTCGCAGCCGTTCCTCACCAGCACGGCGGCGCATTTCTTCTTCACGGGCACGCATGATGCGCTGCTGACGGATATAGCTAATCTCAGCGACCGCCGCGAGTACGAGCAGCCACGCACCAAGCGCTAAGATGCTGTTGGTGGTCGGCGCGGATTCGTTTCCAAGCAAGTACGGCACCCACGGAAACAGCAGAAATTCCGCTGCAAGGACTGCCCAAGCAATCAGCTTGCGTCCCTGTGTCGCCGCTGTAAAGAAAGCGATGATGATGGTTAGGTAGATGGGACCCTTCGGGTAGTCTAGGATCAGATAGAGAAGGGTTATTCCATAAGCGGCGACGAGCACCCAAACCGGATGCTGTCGGCGGAAAACAAGCGCTGCCGCGCCCGTCAAAATCAATACAAGGGCGGCGGCATCCAGTGGACGGTACTCCGATTGGTGCAGCCCAATGAAGTACGTGCCGATGATCTGGGCAGCGCCGATGGTCAGGGCAAGCGCTGCGTCTGTACGCCAATACTTGATCCCAAGCTTCATGGCAATGCCAACAACTCCAGAATGCTAGAAGCATCAGTATAAAAGCGCAGCACGATGTTTGCATACTACACCGGGAGTATTCGCAAAAATGAGGTTTTTCCTGCGTAGTGGGGGAAATGGCAGTCAAAACAACGCTATTCACACTGCGAGCCTACCTTGAGATGTGATCGCCGACTGCTGCGAACGTCACCCAC
>CALBRY010000301.1 GCA_937927665.1 uncultured Chloroflexota bacterium | reverse complement strand
CGGTATCTTGCCGTGCAGATGACGCATTCGCTCGATTACGAACATTCCGCTGTGGGCGTGATCGATACGCTCAGTATGCGGCAGATTGGCGAATTCCCGTTCCGTGTCGGCGTGTTCAGCACCGAGTGGAGCGCTGATAGTCGGCGTATTCTCACCGCCGCGTATGAGAGTGCGGGGATTCGCGTGTACGATGTCGAATCGGGTGAACTTGTCCAGCAGTACGGCAACCTATCCGATGAGTATTTGTCTGCCCAGTGGAATGCTGACAATACGCGGATTGTGGCGGAAGCCGTTGACAGCGGCGGCGATGTCATCAACGTGTGGGATACGACAAATGGCAATAACCTATTCGAGCGCGTTTATCCGCTCGGCGTCAATGATTTGATCTGGAATGATGCGCGGAGCATGGTGTTAATCCGCCGCTACCCCGAAATGACAATCACCGTGATCGATCCAGCGAACCCAACCGAAGCGCCGATCACGCTCGACCATGAAGCGGATTTACTGGGGGCGGCGTGGAGTTTGGACGGTGCGCGCATCATCACATGGACAGGTGAGTCACGCGGGTGAGGGTGATCGCGCGGGTTTTTTGGTAAAATTCCGCGCATGATGAAGAAACGCCCATCACCCAAAACCACCCAAAAACAGCATACCCTCACCGTCGGCAAGACGACGATCACGTATACGCTCACACGCCGTCAGCGTAAGACGGTGGGGTTATATGTGCATCCTGATCTGCGGGTTGAAGTACGCGCCGCGCCGCATGTGCCGCTCGACTTCATCAAGAATTTCGTCACCAGCCGCGCCGATTGGATTCTCCTTAAACAAGCGGAGATGCAGAAGCGTGTCGCAGCACTACCGCCGCCGAAACCAACCCATCACTACGCCGATGGCGAAATCTTTCAACTGCTGGGGCGCGAATATCGCCTTGAAGTCCACGCCGCCGCCCGCGATAAAGTGGCGATCCGGCGCGGACGCTTGATCGTGTGTGTGCGGGATGGCGATCGAGAACGCGCCGCCCACTTGATCGCCCGTTATATCCGCAAGCAAGCAGAGCGCATCTTCACACGCAGATTGGCGATCGCATGGCGTTCTGCCGCGCATTGGGGCAAGCCGTATCCGCCGCTCAAATTCCGTAAGATGCGGGCACGGTGGGGAAGTTGTGCATCCAACGGCGTGATCACGATGAACATCCGCTTGATCGCCGCGCCGCTGGCATTGATTGATTACGTTATCCTGCATGAATTGTGTCACCTGCGCGAGATGAATCACAGCCAGCGATTTTACGCGCATATGGCGGCAGTCTGCCCGGATTGGCGCATCAAAAAGCGCGCACTGCGCGAGTTCCGCTTTATTGATTAGTTCACGTCAGCTTTTGTTACAACGCGCATTACTCCCCGCAATACATGCATAGAGTTTGCAAAGAAATGTTGTAATCTTTTTCGACATATGGATCGTAATCCCACTCCTGCCCTAAGATGTCCGCATGTGCCAATGAGTCAGGAGTTCCACCATGTTCACCACGATTCGGCGTATTCGTTGGGTGATCGTCCTTATCGTAATGGCGCTTTTCGCCGCAGTTTCTATCGTGTACGCGGTTGATCTACCGCCTGCTAACTGGTATGCGGTCGTGCACGAACCCCAGACCGATCGGCTGCATTGGATCAACGCAGCCGGTGAACAGGCGAGCATCGCCCGCCCGTTGATGCCCAACGAAATCGCAAATTCTCCCGAAATTGATGTTTATATTTCTCCAAATGGGCGCACGCTCGTTTCGATTGCGCCGCTCAACGGTGGGTTGTGGGGGATCGGGTTTTACGATTTGACCACCGGACAGTGGATTCAAACGCATCAAGCACAGCCGAACGAAGCACCCGCGCCTAATCGCACTGCCGACTTTACGACGACATCCTCACATTTTGCGACCGTGCTGCGCGATGCGAACACATCACAATGGCGCGTTCTGGTGTTCGAAACGACGACAGGAAACGCCGTCGCAGTCTTGAGTCGCGGCGATGCGGGTATCCCGAATACGTTCTATAACGATCCGGCGTATTACCCGATGATCCTTTCGTTTGCCATTGACGAGGGACTCGGTACGCCTGTGCTGCGGATGCACAATATGAATCTCGCCAATAACGTGTACCTGTATACAGCGGCGACTCGCTGGTATCCGCTGCCGCCGCCCGTGCTGGCAGGTAATCCGTTTGCGGCGGAAGACATCCTGTACAGTCCGCTGATGGGAATTGATGTCTTTAAGACGACGGGGCGCGCCGTGCTGGCGACGTTCGACTCGAATAATGGCAACTTGGGCGCACAGCCGAATCCATATATTGGCGAACGCGTCGTGATCGTTGATCCGGGTCAACCTGTGCCGCTGCCGCTGGTGACAACCGCCGCTTGGACGGTGAATGATCCGCAATGGCTGCGCGGCGGCGAATGGATCGGCTACCGGGTGCAGAACGGCGTATTCGCGCCGCATTTCCGGATCACCACGCTGCAAGGTGGGGAAGGGCTGCCGCTCGGTCCGAATATCGGCGCGATTGCCGCGACCCCGGATGGCTTCCTCGGTATCGATGCGAGTGAATGGCGCATGTACCACGCGACCGCGCTCAACTTTGAAGGCAGCGCGGCACAGTTCGGGAATACCGTTTTCGATACAGGCTCGCCGTTTAATGTGGTCTATACCACGCCGGAAGGCGCGGCATTCGGCTTGACATCGCTGGCACAGCCCATCGTCTCCGGCGATCTTGATCTTGTCGCGCCGGATGTGCCGAATCCCACATCGCAGTGTGACGGTACACCCGCCCCACGCTTAACACCGGGAAGCACCGCGCGAGTCGCGTTCACGAATGGTCAGCCGCTTAATTTACGCAGCGCGCCGAACGGGGAACGCATAGGTCAGCTTCCTGAAGGAACGGTGTTCGCCGTTGTGAATACGCCGCCGCAGTGTGCCAACGGGTATCTGTGGTGGAATATTCAGCTTAACGATGCTTCGACGTACTGGGTTGCCGAGGGGGACAATTCCGGGTATTTCGTTGAGCCGTGGCAGGAGCCGTTCAACGCGGCGGATGCGGTGCTGATTTTGCCAACCACAACACCGATTCCGCCGCTCGTTTTCATCCCCGTCGTTACGCTTGTCCCGCAGGAATGCCCGAATTCGCCTGAATCGCGGCTTGCGGTCGGGGATAGAGCGCACACAATCGGAGCAAGTGGGACGCTGGCGGTTTACGATCAGCCGAACTCGGAATTTCCTACGTATCAACTGCCGACTAACCATTCGGTCGTGATCATTGGCGGTTGGCAGTGCCGGAATGGTGCGCGGATGTGGCAGATCAACGCGACGCTGAACGGCAGCACGATCACCGGATGGGCATCGGAAGGGTTCGGTCAGACGTACTACCTCGCCCCCGGTCTAGCCCGCGCGCTATAGACCTGAAATATGCTCGCTCCGATCCTGTTTTGCGGTATCAACAGGGTCGGAGCGAGATTAGTCAAAGTATTAACCTGTGAAATCCGTAAAATCTTCAGGATAGCCTGATTCTTATGCCATATTTACCGAAAAGTAACCTAAACTGAATGTGCATCAAATGTGAATCGATTCATCGTTTAATTTTTGTAGGCAGGCATTATGACAACCGCAGTAAAAACATTCACCGCGCTCGTTGTCGACGACAACTATTATAATCGGGATGTCGCAGCCATCGCCTTGAAGCACGTGGGTTATGAAGTCTCCGAAGCTGTTAACGGACTTCAAGCGATGGATAAGATGTACAGTGAACGTTTCGACTTGTTGGTGCTGGATTTGATGATGGATGAAATGGACGGGGTAGAAGTGCTGCGCGCCCTCAAAGATCGTCAATCCAAGCAGAAGATGTTCATTATTGTTATGACGGCGAATCCGCACATGATCACGGAAGAAGTCTCCGACGCCGCTGATCTCATCCTCCAAAAACCGATCGAAGTTCAAGAATTTGCGCGTTTGACGCGCCGCCTTATTTCATAAGCAGCGCGGTAAGGCTGGGTACAAAACGATACGCTCCGGAAAGATGCCGGTAGCGTGTTTTACGATCCACCAACCAGAACGATAAGCCACACGCCAACGCAAACGCCCCATCTGACCACGGATCATCCCCGATCAATAGGGAGTTTTCGAGCGTAATATCCGGCATTTGCGCGGTCAAATGAGTCCAGAGACTCGGATCAGGTTTGCGGCGCGTGCCGGGAGCGCGTTTAGGCGTCAAGATATGGGGGAGGTAGCTGGTAATGCCGAGACGTTCGGCGATGAGCGGCGCGCGGTTGTTGTTGGAAATGACGATCACCCGTTCGGCGCGGTAAGCAAGCGCCGTCAAAAAGGGAAGCGTATCCTCAAAGAGCGACGGTTGATAATGGTCAGAGACTTCATTAAAGAGAAGCATCTGTAAATCGGGATTCCAACCCATTTCTTCGAAAAATCGATTCAGAACCGCGATCGGGTCATCACCGCCGCTCTCTTTTTCTTGAGCGCGCAGCACCGCCGCGTCGAGCGCCTCCGGCGAAACGGGCAGATCGTGATCGCGGATGAAACGGGGAAGCCCAACATCAAGCGCCCATGTAAGCGGTCCCGTGACGAGCGTATCATCAAAATCGAGGATGAGATTATGAATGTGCGGCGGCAGCATCACGACGACGTACCCTCAGATTCGGCGGCGCGGCGGGTCAATCCGATTGTGCTGGTGGGGTCTGCGCGGAGCGATTCGACGCGCTGTTTTTCGCTTTCCAGCAGGGTTGACGTATATTGACCGCTGTAATCCGGCTTCAAGGCACGTAACGGCTTGCTAAACGCGAGGTCTTCGAGGACTGCTTTGAGCGTGTCGCGGGTGGTGTAAAGCGTCGGGTAGGGGGTGAAGAATAGGCGGAAACTGCCGCCCGTCACCATCGAGATCGGCATCATGGCGCGCAGTTTAAGATCACCGTTGCGGTTGCTGCCCAGATAAAAATGCGGGATCGGGATTTCTGTGCCATAAGCGGCACGCGCATAATAACGATAGAGCAGTTGATTCATCTCGCGCATATCGGTACAGCGGTTCATCGCGTCGGCAAGCTCCGCTTGATCAGCGGCGGACATGGTGGACTGCGCTTTCCAATAGGTGAATAACGGAATCGGCGCGATCTCCCAGATCAGCTTGCGGCGCGTGGGTTGGTAATCCCATGAACGGGTGAAATCGGCAAGCATTTTGCCCATCTGATGCGGCGGTTGATCCGGCGGCAGATGGAGCAGGGTATCAATGCCGTCAAAATACGGGTCAGCATTGATTTCACGATAAAAACCGGCGAACTGTTCGCTCGTCAGCCAGCGCATATAACCGAAATAGCGCGCCGTGTATTCTTCGCCGCGTTCATAAAAGCTCTGAAACGAAAGCAGCGGCAGGATCAAATTCTGTCCGCCAAAATCAAAAAAGGCGCGGATCAGGTCAAGATAAAGCCCGGCAGCGTGTCGCGCGTATGCCTCCGGGTCGGTGATCTCCCCGGCATCTGCGCCGATGTCTGACTGGTCAAGAATGAAGGTGGTACGGGTTCCGCCGACCGCAATAATGCCGGTCAAGCCTTCGGGATAACGCGCGCGAATCTGCTCAGCGAATTGGCTGTGATCGCTCATATTTATCCTTGTTTTGCTTCGACGATATCGCGCACCTGTGCAGCAAGTTTCATGGCATTGACTGGTTTGGGAAGATAGCCATCAAAACCGAAGGCGAGAATGCGTTCGGCGTCCCCCATCATGGCATAGGCGGTGACGGCGATCACCGGAATATGCCGCCAGAACGAATTTTCGCGCACACGGCGGAGCAGTTCATACCCTGTCATGCCCGGCATTTGAATATCAACCAGCATCACGGTAGGAACTGCTTGATCGAGCAGCGCGAGGCACGCGTAGCCGTTATCGGCTACACGTACCCGCGCCCCGTTGTATTCCATAACAAGCTGAACGACGCCGATATTATCCGGTTCGTCATCGACGATGATTACATCCCATGTTGATAGATCGGTCATCACGCGGTTCTCGGCTTTGTGCTAGGTAAGCTGCCCGCAGCGGGCAATCAGTCTTGAATCAGACTTTCAAGATAGGGGACGATCCCGTTGGCGTCGATTGGCTTGGGTAAATAACCGTCGAATCCTCTGCTCAACGTCTCCTGCTCGGTGTCCGCCGTATAGTATGCCGTAGTCGCAATAACACGCGCATCAGGCGCGAGCGATTTTTTACGCATTTGCCGAAGCATCTGATATCCGTCCAGCCCCGGCAAAAACAGATCGAGAACGATCACGTTTGGCTGGTTTTGTGCGAGGTAAGTCAATGCGGTTTCAGCGTCTTCAATCGTTATGAGTTCAACATGATGGTGATCCATCACCATCTGAAACATATCGCGCATCGCGGGATCATCATCGACGAGAAGAACTGAGAGTGCTTGGCTAGCCATAAGATTGCCTCCACTGAAGCTTAACCTGATGGGTGAGCATCATCAACAGATTGATGCGAAAGCAACAACCCTAATGTGCGATTGTTCCCGCCGCAGCGTTTGTTTCGGTCACAGCAGCAACGACGCCTGTTTCAGTGGGATTCGTACGCGGGAGATTGACCCGGAACGTTGCCCCTTGATTAAGCTGTGATGTGACCTCAACCTGACCTTGCAGGCTTTCCACAAGCGCTTTGACGATCGCCAGCCCAAGCCCTGTGCCTTTGTGTGAACGCCCATCGGTGCTGTCCACCTGACGGAATGGTTCAAATATGTAAGAAAGTGCATCGGTGGGCATGCCGCTGCCCGTATCGCGCACGACGATATACCAGTGGGCGCTGTCGGCGGTGACATCGATATCCACGCCGCCCTTGTTGGTAAATTTGATGGCGTTGCTCACGAGATTGGTGAGAATCTGCGCGAGCTTTCGACCGTCGCTGAGGATGACTTCCGGGACTTCATCGCTGATGCTGACATTCAGTTCAATCGATTTCTCAATCGCCAACGCGCGCAGACTTTCGACTGTATCCGTAATCAGCTTGCGCGGCTGAAGCGGCGCGTTGTAGACCTCCAAGCGTCCGGCTTCGATCTTGGATAAGTCAAGCACATCGTTGATCAACGAAAGCAGGCGGCGGCTGTTGGACTGAATGTTATTGAGGAGGCGCGTCGGCTGCGGCGGGAGTTCGCCAACCATGCCGCCCACGAGAATATCGCTGTAACCGATGATCGCATTGAGCGGTGTTCGCAGTTCGTGGCTCATATTGGCGAGAAACTGCGATTTGGCGCGGTCGGCTTCTTCGGCGCGTCTGCGGTCGGCTTCGGCTTGCTGACGTGCCAGCGCTTCTAACCGGATCGCTTCATCCAGTGCTTCAAAGCGGCTGTCAAATTCATAGCGCACCGTTCTGAGAATTAATCCCTCAATCATCAGCAGAACGGCGAAAGAAATAACGCTGGAGAGATCAACCACACGGGGCATCGGCGAATTGGTGGTTAAATACGCTTCGCTTAACGTAAAGAAGATCACGCCTGCCACGCTGATCAGAAAAATCGACTGACGCCGTAGGAACACCGTCGCAGCGAGCGGAAGAAACATAAACATCGGGATGCTGATGTAGTGGCTGCTCGATGATGTGGCGGCGGGTGATAACCCAAGCACATTGTGGGTGAGCACCACCCCCGCGAAACTGCCGAACACAACCAACCAACCCGCCGTATCGAGTTTGCCGCGTACAACCGCATATGCCGCCGCGCCGACAAAGGCAAGCACGACGATGTGCATGGTCGGGAAAGAGAAAACCGCCCACGGGTCACGGTAGACAAAAATGCTGACGGCAAGACTGAGCGACATGACGGACAGCACGAGCGCAACCAATGCGCGGATAGTCCGTTCACGGAAACGTTCGTCGCGGTTCTGTGAACGCGGCTCAAACCAATGGAGTACGCCCTTAAAAGGGCGTAACTCCGTTGAAGAAGCGGGCGTGACGGGGACTGATTCTTGAACAGGCTTAATCGTCATGCAGACTTCCAGTTCTCATAAGCGAACAATGCGCCCAAAATTGCCGCCTTCACAATGTTCGTTGGCGTGTAGAGCGTTTTCCCGATCCACAGCGGGACAAGCTGGTCAAAATCGGTGTGGCGGCGCAGATAGCGGGCGGCATCGTCGATCACAGTGGGCGAAACGCGCTCAACTGTCTGATCCCACAGGATCAGTCCTTCCAGACAGTAGGCGGTTTCTTCTGGCGTTGACGGACCGTAATAGCCCCATCCGCCGTCGTCGTTCTGCGTCCGCAAAATCCACTTCAAGCGGGTGCGTGCCAGCGGCACATCAATCCCGCGCAGCGCGTTGAGCGCGATACTGGTCACATAATAGGGGCTGGTGTGCCATTTATCCGTCCAGAATGATCCATTTTGGTCACTCTTGTACAGAAAATCAACAATTTTGCCCACCCAGCGGTCGTAATCGGGGTGTTCTTCGCAGAAGCGCAGCCCGGAAAGCAGGCGGATGGTTGCGCTCACCGAGGGATTGGTTTCACCCCGGTAACAGGCGAAATGATCATCCGTCTCATAGTAGTAGAACACATCGCCGCTCACATCGTAGCCGCCCCAACGCAGCAGGGCAAACACAGCCGAGGTGTTATCGCTTTCGTACGTCATGCTGTAGGTTGACGTTGTTGTGCCTGCTTGCGGTGACCAACGCTGCGCCAAGAAATTGAGCAGATCGCGCACGATCGGATCATCCGGTGTGATTGCTCCGGCAAGGCGCAAATGATTCAGCGCCCATGCGATTTCGTAAACATCCATCGGGGCAAACTGCGTCATACCGCCGTCGGTGTTCGTAGCAAGCGCATCTTGCAGGTAGGCGAGTGCCCCATTATTGCTCGGATACTTGAGCAAGAATGCCGCCGTCGCGGAAGGGGAAATACTGACGGAATGATTCGCCTCGAACACGTTATCTTGAGGCGTTAAGGCATTGAGAAAGCCTTCAAGGGAATAGATCAGCGGGTGCGTGCGTAAATTGCGATCCGGCGCGTTGAGAACGGCGTGAACTTTCTTCTGGTACGCCTTTTCGTAGCGGATAGGCGGGGTTGGCACATCCAAGCCCAACGCGGTCGCCTCCTGCGTCAGCGCCGCCGAAAGGATCGGAAAACCGGCGGTATCGCTGTCGTCCTTGCTCAATTTGCCGACGACGCGCCAAAGCGCATCCTCGCCGCGCTGGACACGACGCGGATCACGCGGGTGACGTCCCACAGATTTCAGGGCGACGATCGCCGCGAGTGTAGAAAGGTAGCGATCGTGCCATTGAGCAAGCGCGCCGCCCCATGTTCCATCTTGATACTGATTCTGGCGAAGCCATTCGAGCGAGGGTTCAAATTCCGGGAACTGCGGGGTAAGACGAGCCGCCCAAGCGGTATCATAGGCGGCGCTGGCGATATGTCCCGTGCCTAACTGGATAAGTAGTGCGCGTACTTCAGCAGCAACATTGACTTGATCGTCAATCTGGCGTGACAGCATGGTTCCCCCACAAGGTTCGGCGTCATGGGGATGGCGGTCGCAGTGATGCGGCGCTTGCATGACGCTCAGGTTATGATTAGGTACTCGCTGTGCATCCCGTATTTGCTACATTACGAAGATTTGCCGATCTAGTCAATTCAAATTTCGTATAGGCGGCGTAAAAAGTGACATTTCTCAGATTTATGTTAATGAGAATGTCACTGCAATTCCACCGGGCAAGTCGCTAGGTTCATAAGGTTCTGCCAAAATTCGGATGCCTTCTGTCCGCAGTAAAATCTCAACATCCATCACAGGATAGGGCTTCCACCATTTCGCGGTACAGCGTCCATCAGGACTCATTTCCAGACAATCCGGCACAGCGGGTTTGATCAATTCCCACACATCGCTGACCCGTTTGGGCGGTGCGCCACCCTGTGAAGCCCGGGTGTGCCATTCGCGCCCCTGTGACCAGATTCGCCCGATCAAGGTGGATTCAAAATCTTCGTCAAATGAAACATTCATTTGACGAAGGAAGTGTTCAATTTCGTGAAGTAGGTTATAGGCTTCATCTTGCTGTGCCATGCTGCTGTATTCGGGTGCAATTGACAGCATCCGATCAAGCCGCAGCAGCAGTTGAAGCAGATCATCCGGCACATGGACTTCGTGCGCGGCGTTGGGCAAATAGGCATTGATTTGGGTGAGATGGGTGGTGATGATACCTGCTATCTCACCGCTGAGCAGCGCTTTAAATGCCATGATTAACCTCGAACAGCGTGTATATGAAACTACTTTTAATTTACACGCTCAAAACCTAACCGTCCACAAACCTGTTGCAAATTTGGTAAATTCTTCTTAAGCGTATCGCAAACAGTGCTCTTATCAATGCTGACGCATGTAATATGCGCCGCTAAACAGGGTATTTGCGCGCTGCGGATTTACTTCGTATAATGCGCGGTATACGCAGTAATGAGCCTTGTAGGGGCGATTATGAACGACAACGCCATCATCATCTTTGATGACCCGACTCTGCATCCGGCGGCGCGTGACAACATGAGCGCACTGCTGCTCCCCGACGATGTCAAAGACATCAAAAGCCGGATGCTTGCCTTTGTCAGTTGGCTCAACAGCACAGGCGGAATCTGGTACGCGCCTGATCTCGCCGCGTATCGTGATCACCTGATGAGCACCTACACAGGCGGCGAAGGTAAACCGCTTTCGCCCGCCAGTACATTGGCGCATCTTTCGACAGTGCGCGGGCGCTACCGCGATATTCTCACCGACAATGCCACCCGTGATCGCTTGTTCTCGATGGCGATGGGGAGCGCATCCGACAAAAAAGCGTTTGTCGATGAAATGATCACGCGGCTGGAAAACGCGATCAATCCGTCGCGCTCGTCGGTCAAGGTGACGACGGTGCAAGATGTCGAAGATACGACGCATCTGCGGCTGACGCTTGATCAAGCCAATGCGCTGCTCGCCGCGCCGGGGATCAAAGATATTGTCAGCTTGCGCGATACGGCGCTGATCGCGCTGATGCTGAATACCGGAATCCGCGAGATGGAGCTTGTCACGCTGATACCGGAGGATTTGCGGGCGCGGTTGGGCGGTGCGCTGGCACTGCGGGTGCGCGAGGGCAAAGGCGCAAAGGCGCGGCTCGTGCCCTACGGTGCGGGGGAATGGTGTCTCGCTTATGTCGATAAATGGTTGGAACTGGCGGGGATCACCGGCGGGACGGTATTTCGCGCTTTCTTTAAGGCGAAAACCGGACAGCGACCGCGCATCCGCCCGACGCGGCTTTCGGTGCGAGCGGTGCAGGATATTCTCGACAAGTATCCGATTTTTATTGAGGGGCGCATGACGCACGTCAACCCGCACGACTTACGGCGCACCTATGCGCGCCGCCTATTCGATGCGGAGATCGATCCGGTGGCGATCAAGCAAAATCTGGGACACAGCGATCTCAAGACGACGCTCGGCTATATCGGCACGTTGGACGCGGAACAGCGCAAGCCGCCCGCGCTCTTCGCACCGCCGCATCTGCGGGATCTGGATCGGCTGAAGGGGTGAGACGTTTATTTCCCTGATGCCGGAAGCGAGACGATAAAGCGGGAACCGACGCCGACCTCGCTCTCAATGCGGATCGTGCCTGCGTGCCGCTCGACTGCTTCCTTGACGATCGTCAATCCTAACCCTGTCCCCTTAAATTCTTCGGCGTTTCCGGCGCGATGGAACGGCTCAAACACGGATTCCAAGTCCTCCGCCGGAATGCCGATTCCGTGATCTTCAACGATCAATTCGATTTGATCGCCGGTGTGCTTCACCCACACGATCACTTCGGAGTCCTCGTTCGAATACTTGATCGCGTTGGCGACGAGATTGACGAGAATCTGCCGGAACAAGCGGCGATCCGCCTGCACGCAGCATCCAACATCCGCCTTTAAGGTCAGTGTGCGCGTCATGCCATACATGGTGCGGAATTCTTCCAATATTTCCCCGACCCATTCCGCCAATTCGAGCGGCTCCGGGTGATACTGAAAACTGCCGCTTTCCATTTGGGCGACGAGCAGCATATCATCGAGCATTTGCAGAAGCTGGTGCACCGATCCATCGATGCGATCCAGATGCATCGCTTTACGCTCCGGGGTCATCCGTGATTCGTAGTGGCGGATCAATTCGACAGAGGACATGATGGACGAAAGCGGTGTGCGAAAGTCATGCGAGAACATTGCCACCAAGCGTGTTTTAAGCAGACGCTTGGTGCGCTCCTCCTCCAGTGCTTCGGTCAGGACTTCCAGCCGTTCACGAATCTGATCATTCTGGCTGGTGTGTTTTTGCAGCCGCGATTCGATGGCGCGGAGCAGTTCGGCGTGGGTAAATGGCTTGGTGAGATAATCATCCGCGCCGAGATCCATCCCGTAGCGCACCGCTTCATGGCTGGCGCTGGCGGAAAGGAACACAAACGGGATATGCGACAGCATCGGATTTGAGCGCAGTTCGATCAGGACGGCGTACCCGTCCATTTCCGGCATCCAGATATCGCACAAAACAATATCCGGGGGATCTTGCAAGATCGCCTCGATTGCCGGACGCCCGCTGTCCGCGCCGCTCACATTATGACCTTCAAATTGAAGCCATTCGATCACCTCTTCACGGATGGCGGCTTCGTCTTCAATAACCATGATTTTCGCCATAACCTACTCCTGAGTATCCCACGCGTGGAGGGGGATTTTGACCGTAAATGTTGTGCCTTTTTCTAACCCACTGACAACCGTGATCGCACCGCCATGTGCTTTGACTGCTTCCTGTGCGATCGTCAAGCCAAGTCCTGTTCCCGCAATTTCGCGCACATTCGCCGCGCGGAAGAATGGTTGAAACAGGTGCTTCTGATCGTCTGCCGGAATCCCGATGCCATAATCGGTAACGGTGATCAACGCATGTCCTGTATCCATTTCTAGGTGGACATCGACATGAGAGGGCGGCTGCGAGTATTTTAGCCCGTTGGATATAAGATTACTAATGATATGCCGGATCATCTGCGGGTCGATCTGACCGGTTACATGGGCAGCGGGGGTGTGATAGAAGCGAATCCGTCCGGTGTAATCAGGATTGCTTTCAAAGTCCTCGATGATGTCCTTGATCAGATCATCAAGGTCTGCCTCGTTGGGCTGAAAATCCATTCCCCGGCTTTCGATGCGCGAAAGCTGAAGAATGTCATCCATGATCGACTTCATATAGCCGACCTGCTGACGAATTTTCTTCAGCCGCGCTTCGATCTGGATTTCATCCATACGCGCGCGATACAAGCTGAGAGTGTCGGCGGTCGCCATGATCGCGGTGAGCGGCGTTCGAAATTCGTGTGACGCCATCGAAAGAAAGCGCGTTTTCAAATCGCTGAGTTCTTTTTCTTGCGCCAATGCGCGCTCAAGGGCTTGCTCGGATTCACGGCGGCGGGTGACATCGCGGATGCTGCAAATAATGCTGGGGGATTCTTGTGGTGACTGCTTCACGAACGCAAGCCCGATCTCGGCGTAAAATGTGCTGCCATCGGCGCGGCGGGCGCGAATTTCGACCCGATTCATACCCTGTGATTCGACGGTTTGCATGATTGCATCCGCGATGATCAGCAGGTCATCTTCATGGGCGAGATTGCCCAACGATGCCCCGACAGAAATCATATCCGCGCCGTACAACTCGCGGAAGGCGGTATTCGCGTGCTGTACGCCGGTGGTCAAATCCACCAGCAGCATAGCATCGCTGCTGCTTTCGAACATCGCTTCGATGCGGGTCTTTTCGCGGGCGAGTTCGGCAGTCCGCTCTTCAACACGATGTTCCAGATCGGCGGCATAAGCGAGAATGCGGGCGTCTAACTGATAAGTGTGAATGGCGATCGCGAGTTGATGCGCCAATTCGACCGTGAGCTGAATATAGTCGGGAGTGAAGAACTGCGCGCTGTCCGCGAACAGGAAAAGCGCGCCGATCAATTCGCCTTCGCGTTTGAGTCCAACGCTTAACATGCTGGTCAAGCCGATTTTGATCAGATCGAGCATCGCGGTATCGGCGAATTTGGTTAGATCAGTCACCAGCAGGTGCGGATGCTCCGCGATCAAGTGGCGGATGGACGGCGGGATCGTAAACGTATCATTCATGCTCAGCGGGCGGCGATCCGGTCCGCGTGAAGCAATGCGGCGTAAATCATCGCCGTTTTCATCGAACATACACACGCACGCGCGCTGATAGGGCACCATCCCATAAATATGATCAAGCGCGTCTGACGCCATTTCGACCAGAGACTTACCCGCCAAAATTGCTTCGTCGATGGCGAGCAATCCGCGCAAGCGCATTTCTGAGCGCTCGATAGCGAATTCGTGTTGTTTCCGCTCGGTGATATCCACCGAATTGATCAGCACCGCGAACACCGTGCCATACGCATCACGCACCGGTTGAACACTGATCCGCATCCAGCGCGCTTCCCCGTTGATTGTTAACGATGTTTCGCTGAGGATTCCCGTACCACGCGCGAACACTTTATGCACATCTTGCATAAGCTCGTTCGCCAAGCGCTCACAAAGCAGTTCAGAGACGAGTTTGCCTTGTGTTTGCTCGATGGTTTGCTCCGCGATTTCGGCGGCGTGGCGGTTAACGAACAGGACGCGCCCTTCCAGATCGACCATCCCGATCGCAGCATCGGAGCTTTCGAGCAAACTGCGATATTGTTCCCGCGTGCGGCGGATTTCTTCTTGTGCGGCGCGGTATTCGGTGACATCGCGTCCGACGCCTTGAAATTCGGTGATTTTGCCTGTGTCATCGAAAATGGCGCGGTCTGTCCACTGAAACCAGCGCACCGAACCATCCGGCATAATCGAGCGGTGTTCGCTGGTTGTGACCGGATTTTCGGCGTTCAACTGGGTGATCTTCCAGCGTGCATGGGCGCGATCCGCTACAGGTATACGCTCAAGGAATACCTCACCGATCATTTTTTCTGGCGAAGTGGCGAACTGCTGACTGTAAGCGCGGTTGACGAATGTCAGGCGGAATTCCGGATCATAGCGGCAGATCAAATCTACTTGATCATCCACAATGGCGCGATACATGCCTTCGCGCCGCTCGATCAGGGCGGTTTGCGCGGCACGTTCCACCGCAAAGCAGAGGTGCAGCGTGAGCACGGGGGATGTGATTTCGGGCAGCAGCAGGCAGTCATGCGCGCCATGCTGGAGCAGTTCCAGCGAGTCATATGCGCCAAAGTCGCCCGCCACGACGACAATCGGCACACGCGGCAGGCACGCATGAAGCGCATCTAATGCAGTCAGCGACGGCTGATCGAATACAGCGCTGTAAAACAGCAGCACATCCGCTTGTGAGTCGGATACCGCGTTCACTTCGTGGCATGGACTCAGCACAATATCTGACCGTGCTGCACAAACTTCATTTAGCAGACGGTACAACGCCTCGCTGTCATCATAGGAAAAAGTGAAGATTAGGACGCGCATACCTGTTCTCAGCCGCCTATGCAGCACTACTTACTGTTCCCACTTTACACCTAGATTAGATATTGAGTTCCTCAATGATGTTTACAAGTTGCATTGTCAGGCATTTGCGGCGAAAACTTCGGCGTGCATTGGATGATGATCATGATACTCGGCGCGCAGTTCGTCATCAGGAATTTTGGCGGATCGCGCTTCGATCAATTCGGCGGTACGCTGGATTATCGTCCGCGCTCGATCAGGATCGGCGGCGCGCACAAGATCAGCGGCGCGCAGAAGCGCCCAGAGATCAAAATCGAAGAACTGCGGATCATCGGCGGGCAGCAGGAGCGCAAGCGCGTTCTCAAAAGCGACGGTCTGCCCGTCGTCACGCGGTTCGCCAAGCCGATCCCGCGCATATGCCAGTGCGATCGTGACGATGGGCGTAAACAGCGGGTTATCACTGCGCGCAGCTTGCGGCGCGGCGATCGTGAATAATTCCAGCGCCCGCTGAAAATCGCCGCGTGCCAGTGCGATTCGCGCCAGAATAAACGGCACTTCCACAGCCCGCTGTGGATATTCCTGATCGAGCGCGGCGAGATCGAACGATGCCAGTATTTCCGCCGCCCGGTCAAAATCGCCCAGATAATAATGCACCCGCGCCAGACTACAGCGGGCAGACGTGCCAAACTGAATCGCAAGGCTCGATTGGCAAAGCTGAACCATACGCTCAAACTGCTCACGGGCATCGTTCAAGCGTCCCAGTTCTTGATAAGTGAAACCGAGGTTATTACGGGCGATGACTTCGCCGCGCACCGCGCTGACTGTTTCTTCGATCCGCACCGCTTCGAGCAAACATTCAAGCGTGCGGCGGTAATCAAATTGATCGGCGTAAATGTTGGAAAGGTTATTCAGGTTGCGCGCCAGCGATCGACGGTTGCCCGTTTTGCGGCAGACTTCGAGGGCGCGCAAAATATACTGCTCCCCTTCCTTGACAAGCTGATGGCGGTAGGAGGCGATCGCCAAGCCGTTGAGCGCATCGTTTTGATCGTTTAGGCTGCCTGCCCGTTCAGCGGCGGCGAGCGCTTCGCCGTGATAACGCATCGCTCCGGCGAAATCATCTTGCTCAAATGCGGATGACCCCATCGAATTGAGGATCGATGCTTCTTTCGCAAACAGTCCATCGCGGCGCATGACGGCTAAAGCGGCGTCGTGATGCGGGCGTGCATCGGCAAAGCGGCGCAGATAAAACAGCGACATGCTGACCGTGACGCGGGTTTTGATCTCGGTTTCGCCATCGCCCGCCGCCGCCGCAAGCCGGATCGCCTTTTCGCCCGCCGCAATCGAAGACTCGTATTCTCCGGTTAAGAAATAGTAGCGCGCCCACCATGCCGCGATAATGCCCTGCTGCGCCGTGTTAAGCTGTTCAGCGTAGGTGTCGGCGTTGTGCAGCAGCGCGAGATGTTCCGCGCGCATCCCCTGAAAATCCAACACCTCGATCAACGTCTCGCTGATCTCGAAACGCGCCTGTACATCGGCTTCCGGTGTGATTTCCAGCGCACGCCCCAGATACTTCACAGCGTCGGCGTTTGCGTACTGCATGGCGGCATATTCTCCGGCGGCGCGAGCATAAAACCGCT
>CALBRY010000300.1 GCA_937927665.1 uncultured Chloroflexota bacterium | reverse complement strand
CACGCCCGAAAAGTCAGCCGGTAAAGCACCCCTCCCCGAATTCGGAGAGGGGTGCAAGCAAAAGCACTCGCTATAAGGGACGCATGTGCAGATTGCTCAAATGGGTATCTCTGCCAGCGGAGAGGGGGCAGGGTAAATCGCGTTCAATTCTTTTCCACTTGAACCATTCGCCGATGCACGGACTATTTAGGGCATCGTGCCTTTTATCCAACGGATTCAGAACCATGAATAATCACATACGGGTGCTGTCCCTGCTGCTGTTGGGGAGCGTGTTTGTGCTGCATGCCGCCGCGCAAAGCGAATCCACACCGGAACCGCAGGCGGGTGATACGCGTGTCGATGCTTACGGGATTGAACAGGTGTATGTTCCGGCGGGCTGTTTCATGATGGGAACAAGCGACGCCGAAGCCGAGTACGCCAGTACGCTCGACGCCCCCGATTGGTCGGTGCGGCGCATCAGCAGCGAACAAGCACAGCACGAAGTTTGTATTTCCAGCGGCTATTGGATCGATCGCTACGAAGTCACGAACGCGGCATTTCAAGCATTTGTTGATGCTGACGGCTACACCACCGAGGCATATTGGTCACAACCGGGTTGGAATTGGCTGAACCGTCAGAACGTCGATAACCTGCCGCTGGCGGATTGTCACGGCGAACATGCCGATCACCCGCGTGTGTGCATCACATGGTTTGAGGCAGAAGCGTATGCGCGTTGGCGCGGCGGAGCGCTCCCCACCGAGGCGCAGTGGGAATACGCCGCGCGCGGACCTGAATCGCTGATCTATCCATGGGGCAACGAGTGGGACGCAGCGCGTGCGAATGTGTTGGATAGCACATGGCTAACACCCGTCGGCAGTTATCCCGATGGCGTTAGCTGGGTGGGGGCGCATGACATGGCAGGCAACGCGATGGAGTGGGTGCAAGATTGGCTCTCGCGGGATTACGATCCCGACTCCGTCACCGACCCGACCGGAGCAGCACGCGGCACAATGAAAGTCGAAAAAGGCGGCTGGTGGGGCAGCAATCCTGTTGTGGCGCGTTCAGCCTACCGTCATTTTGAAGACCCGCCGACGTATCAGGATCATCATATCGGTTTCCGCGTCGTCACACCCGCATCCTAGCTTTTTACTGCCCCGCCGCTTCGAATGCGTCTGCGATGCGCGGCGGCGGGGCTTCGGTGTAATCGTCGCTGAGTTGATATTTCGCCAGCGCCTTACCAAAGGTCGAGTCGATCCGTTCGTGTGCGCCATCCTGACGCAGATCAAGCCGCATATCGTAGGCATCTTCGCCGTTGTTCTGGTAATAACGCGCCTTAACGCCGTATTCGACGAAATAATGCTTCCGGTAAAGATTCTGCGCGGTTGTATTGCTCACCCGCACCTCAAGCACAACATACCCCGCTTTGAGCAGGCATGATTTTTTCAGCATCCCCAACAGCAGAATCTCGCCCCAACCGCGCCCGCGATAATCGGGATGCGTGGCGATGGTGCTGATGTGCGCCTCATCGACGATATTCCATAAACCACCGTACCCGACGATCAGCGAACCAGCATCCATCTGCGTCCGTGTGAATCCCCGCAGAAGCTGCCGCCAGCGTGAGTCGCGGGTGCTGTGATTGGTGGACATCTCCAGCACGACCATATGGCTGTACGTCGATTCGGTCACTTCGTAGGCATACGACCGCGCCGACCACGGCGGATCAAACGACACTTTATCAATGGCGACCACCTGCGGAATATCCGCGAGGCGCATATAACGTAAGGTGAGGTTCATTTATTTATCAACCGATTTCACATAAACAGGCGTAATCGACGCCGCGCTAAATGTCTCTGCCGGGTTCACCCCTTCGGCGGCACTCAGTGATCGCATCCGTTCGAGGGCGTCTTGGGCTAAGTATGCCGCCCGCCGCGTCCGCGCCGCCGGAGAAACCAGCGTAAGCGGTATCCCGTTCGCACGCGCCGCCGTGATCGCCGCCGCTCCCGGCGCATCCACTTCCCCGGTGATCAGCACCGGATCGCCGCGTTCGGCAAGCATGGCGATCAAGGCTCCCCACGTGTAATTATCCGTCTCCCCGTTGATCCGCCAGCGCGAGTCCACTTCGCTCCACGTATACGGCGCAGCACTCACCCGCGACCGCCCCGCCATCACCACCGGAATCAACACGCCGGGGGTGCGCGATTGTGCCGCCGCGAGGATATCCAGCGTCGTCATACCCAGCAGCGGAAGCCCGCGCGCCGCCGCCAGCCCTTTAGCGAACGCGACCCCGATCCGTAAAGCGCTGTACGACCCCGGACCGATCGCAACAGCAAGCGCGGTCAAATCGTCGATCAGCACCCCGGCGCGTTTGAGCGTATCGATTACGGCTGGCGCAAGCTCGACAGTGTGGTTATTCGCGGAAAGCCATGTCGTCTCAACGATGATCCCATGACCATCATGGAGCGCTAGACTGATCTGAGCGGTAGCGGTATCAAGAGCGAGTAGCATTCGTGGTCAGGAATTCTTTCATGAGATGGTGATAGCGATCGCCGTGCGGTTCAAAGATCAAGTTACGCCGCGATGATTCGAGCACCCGCAGTTCTACCCACAGATGATCTTTCGGCAGCGCATCGAGGATCATTTCCGCCCATTCGATCACGATCACACCGCGCTGTGCAAGGATATCCTCCCACCCGATTGACGGGAGATCGGCACTGCCGCGCAGACGATAACAATCAATATGAAACAGCCGCACCTGATCTTTAGCGCGGTGATGCTCATGCACAAGGTTAAATGTCGGGCTCGTCAGGGGTTCAAACGCCCCCCACCCGCTCCCGATTCCGGCGGAAAACATCGTCTTACCCGCGCCCATATCCCCGGAAAGGCAGATGACATCACCCGCTTGCAGCAAACTCCCCAGACACACGCCGAGTTTCTGCGTATGATCGGCGCTGTTGGTGATTACGTTTAATTCGCCTTCCTTCAGGATCGGCACGTGTGGAGACTCCTATTCGACTTCATTCTACAACAAACCACCCCGCCCTTTTATTCCGCAATCTCGCGGCACGGGTTGGTGAGCGTCCCTAATCCGCTGATCGTGATCTCGACCACATCGCCATCATGCAAAAATACGGGCGGTTTGCGCGCCTTGCCCACGCCGGACGGCGTACCCGTCATGATCACATCACCCGGTTCAAGCGTGAAATAGCGCGAAAGATACGCGATCAACGCCGGAATTTTTTGCATCATATCCGCCGTGTTCCCGTCTTGCATCAGCGTATCGTTGACCCGCGTCTTGATCGAAAGTGCGTGCGGATCAGGCACTTCATCTTTCGTAACCAGTATCGGACCGAGCGGGCAAAATGTATCCATGCCTTTAGCGCGCAGCCACTGCTCTTTTTGTAGATCGCGTGCGCTCACATCGTTGCCGATGGTGTAGCCGAACACATAATCGAATGCATCCGCTTCCGCGACCCGCTGCGCCTTCTTGCCGATTACGACTGCGAGTTCACCCTCAAAATCGACCTGTTTCGATTCGCTTGTGCGCCATGTGATCGGCTGGTTGATCCCGATCACCGATGTGGTATTTTTGCCGAATACGACCGGTTCGGCGGGGGCTTCTTTACCCGTTTCGCGGGCATGTTCCGCATAATTCAGCCCGATGCCGATCACCTTACCGGGGCGCAGCGGCGCTTCAAGCGTCACACTGCTAAGCGGGAAACTTTCCCATGTGCGGCTTGGCAAAATCCCCCGGCGGATCAAGCTCGTCATGCCGTCCACCCAAGCCATTGTATAAACCGTATCACCCACCACTTCACCGAGACGTGTACGTCCTTGAACCGTGAATGTCACCAGCTTCATTTAGCGTGCTTTCCTGTGCATCTTGCTGATAAAATCCGTGAGCGCGCCGCCGCCATCACTGGCGATCAACACCCCCGCGACCTTTTGAATAACCAATTCGCCCAATGCGGCGATCACGCGGTTTGCTTGTTCGCGCATCACCAGCAGTACATCATCCCACATAACCCCTTTTGGCAGCAGCGGTTCACGCAGTGAGCGTAAGCTGTCCATATAGGTAATCAGCGGGTCGGCGTGCGGAAAAACGAACGCCGAAGGCATATCATAACGCACCACCGTGTAGAACTGGCGCGCCAGCATGCGCGTACCGTTTTCGAGCGAATACGCATTATGAATCGGCGCGATCTGCGCCCCTGCCGCCGATTGTGTGAGCAGCACAATCGCCCGCTGGAACAAGAAATTGAGTTCCGGCATCGTGGCGGCGCTGTTGGTAGCTGTGACAAGCACGCCGTTGGGTTTCAGCACGCGCTTCAGTTCGTGGATCGCGCTTTCAACATCGCTGACGTGATGCAGCATGTAATTTGCCATCACGACCTCAAAGCTTGCATCCGCGAATGGGAGCGCCAGCGCATCGCCAACGATCAACCGCTGCTGATGTGGATGATTTTCCAGCATTCCGAGCGAACGATCCAGCCCGATATAACGCACATCTGGCAGGATGCGGCGCACCGGTTCGACATACACCCCTGTCCCCGTACCAACATCAAGGAGAGTTTCCTCGCCTTGCCACGGAATCCGCGTCAGCACCCATGCGGGGAAATCGAATTTCGGGACGCTGTAACGATCATGCGTCATCTGGCGGAGCTTCAGCTTATCATCGCTGCCGTACTGTTCCTGCAAAACATCGGGATCGGTAGAAGGGATCATCAGTGTTCCGTAACATCGAATAATGGCTAAACTTATCCATATTATAACCACTTCTCGCAAAGCTACCGGAATTATGGAAAAACGAACTCCCGACCTTTCCGCACTGCCGATCACACTGGCGGATATTCAACAAGCGCGTGAGCGCATTGCGCCGCATTTTCCCCCGTCGCAGATCCGTCATTTTCCCGATTTGGGAGATCAAGTCTATCTCAAGCTCGAATGTTTGAATCCGACAGGCTCATTCAAAATACGCGGCGCGCTTAACGCCATGCTGAGTTTGGACGCGGAATCACGCGAACGCGGCGTCGTCACCGCGTCATCGGGCAATCACGCACAGGGGATCGCCTATGCCGCGCACCTGCTCGGCGTAAAGGCGCGGATTTATATGCCGTCAACCGCCCCACAGAAAAAAAGCGACGGGGTGCGTAAGTACGGCATCGAGCCGATCTTGTTCGGTGCGCGTTACGATGACGCGGAGGCGGAAGCGCTGCGCGTCGCCCGCGAGGAGCAGATCACGTATGTTTCGCCGTACAACAACCGGGCAGTTGCAGCCGGTCAAGGGACGATTGGCTTAGAAATCCTCGACGCGCTCCCCGATGTCGAGCGGGTGATCGTTCCGGTCGGCGGCGGCGGCTTGATCAGCGGGATTGCGGTGGCGATCAAGAGCTTGCGCCCGGATGTGCAGATCATCGGCGCGAATGCCGAAGAATCGCCGGAGATGTTCAACATTTTCTATGGTGAGAATCGCCCGTGCCGGGGGGATATTCTCGCGGATGCGCTCCCCGGCGCGATTGAACCCGACTCGATCACGATTCCGATCACGAGAGCACTGGTGTATCAGATTGCGCTGGTCGATGAGAACGAGACACAGCGCGCCGTCCGCTGGATGAGCAAGCAGCATGGCATCATCGTCGAGGGCGGCGGCGCAGTCGGGATCGCTGTGTGTAGGTACGCGGAATATTTCATGCTGCCGCGTGGGCTTAAAACCGCGATTGTCGTCAGCGGTGGGAATATCGATGCGGACCGTTTGAAGTATGTACTCGAACGAGACTCCCAAACCAGCGCGGACTGGTGGACAGGGTCATGATGCCGAAAGGAAAGGACATCAACGCGAAGGCGCAAAGAAGAATAGGTCAGGCGAGTCGCTTTGCGTCTTAGCGCCCTTGCCCTTATTTCTTATTCGGGAATGCCGGATCGTCAAAGTCCCAATCATCCGGTGTACCTGATTTTCGCGGCGGCGCAGGCGGCTGACTGCCGAACGTCCCCGGCGGATACTGCGGCGGAATCTGCGCGGGCGGCGGATAGTCCGGCGGGGGTGTTTGTTGGGTGTACTGCGGCGGCGGTGCGTTTTGAGCCGGATAACTCGGTGGTGGAGTCTGCTGGGTATACTGCGGCGGCGCGGATTGCGGCGCATTTGAACTGATCTTCCGCTCAAACTCCGCGTCAAGCTGTGGGCGCTGTTTTTCGACCACATACCGCACTTCCGTCACCTTTTTGACGCGGACTTCGTGACGCTTCGCGCCGAAAACCCACTCCAAAACAATCGTCGCCACCGTGATGATCAACGCAGCGATGATCGCGCTCAAAAGCGTATCAATGCGGAACTCGCCCCCGGTTGTGTTGACCAGCAGACCACTCACAAATACAGTGATGTACAACATCAACACGTTGATCAGCACGCCGATCAACCCCAGCGTGAGCACAATCAACGGGCAGGTGAGGAACTGAAGCACGGGCTTGATCGTGAGATTGATGAAGGCGAAGATCACCGAAATTGCGATCCATGTAGGCGCAAACCTGCCGACGATATACACTCCCGGCAGCAGCCCGGATGTCACAATCGCCATCACTACCGCGCTGATCAAGAAGCGCACAAGCAACCACCGCATAGCCGTTATCCTTTCACAAGTTGGTTTCAAGGATAGCACAAGTATCCGGTATTTTATCGCCGCCCGAACGCAGTGCGCACCCGTGCCGCAATCGCGCGGTCAATCGCTCGATCCCATCCCGTCATCATACGGGCATGTGTAAATTGTCGGGATCGCTGCCGCGCCCAATCGCCATAAATATCACGCGCCCCCTCATTGGAGAGGAAATAATCGAGTTCAGCGGCAAGCGCGGCGGGATTTTCCGGCTCGGCAAGTCGCGCCGCCCCGTTGATCACTTCTGGCGCAGCTCCGGCGCGCACCGCGACAATCGGCTTACGCATCCGCATCGCTTCCAGATACACATACCCGAATGTTTCTTGACTGCTGGGGTGGCAAAACACATCCGCTTGAATCCACTCATGCGCGAATGCCGTATCGTCCTCGATATGCCCCAAAAACGTGACATGATCGCGGATGTTCAATTCGGCAGCAAGCTGAAGATTCTTTTCGTACATCAAGCCATCGCCCGCGATGCGAACTTCCAAGGTGGGATATTTTCCCACCAGAAGCGGTACGGCGCGCAGCAAAATATCGGTGCGCTTACGTGGATACATCTTGCCTACGGAGAGAATAATCGGGTGATCGTTCTCCTGCCGCGTCATTGATTCTGCTAGTCGCATCCAAGACGGCTCCGGCATTCCGTGATAAATCACTTCGATTTTGTCTGCCGGAATCTCGTATAGGTCGATCAAGCGTTTTTTCGCATATTGGCTGCCGATCGTGACCACATCGGCATTTTCCATCATCACGCGATCAAGGTATGCCTGAGCCTTCACCATCGTGGCGATTTCGCCTTCTTCCCATTGAAGAATGTCGCCATAAACGGCATGAGAACTGGCGATCAGCGGGGGGCGCTGATGAGGAATCAAGCCGTAACCATCATAATCAAACCCGATCAGCACATCCGCCTGCCCGATGCGCGGATCACTCGCGAGCTGCGTATTAAATACCACACGCTGAAGTGTGACGCCTACATAATCGCTCACGTTA
>CALBRY010000299.1 GCA_937927665.1 uncultured Chloroflexota bacterium | reverse complement strand
CGTCACCATTCAGCCACGTGAAACCGCGTAGGACGAAATGCCTAATCGCGCTGTGAAGTGCGCGTTGTGCCGAACGTGGTTATACTGGACGGCACATGAAGAGGCACGCTTCGAAGGAGGAACAGAATGGCGACACGGGAAAACCGCTCGCTGCTCCTTGTAGTTTTGGCAATCGGCGCGGCAGTCATGCTCGCGCTGCTGGCACTGCCGATCGGAAACGTTCTCGCACAAGCGCAGTTCGGCACAGGCTGGAATGCCCAGTTCTTTAATTCAGCCGACCTGACAGGCGCGGTGGTATTTACGCAAGCGTTCCCGTCCGGAATCAACGTCAACTGGGGGACGAGCAGCCCCGCGCCCGGCGTTGTCAACGAGGATAACTGGTCAGCGCGTTTTGAATCGGTGCAGTTGTTCAATCAAGGCACATATGAATTTGTCGTCGCGTCTGATGACGGCGTGCGTGTCTTTATTGATAACGTGCTGGTGTTGGATCGGTTTGTTGGGCGCACCCTGACAACCGACCGTTTCCAATCCACGCTGACGGCGGGGACGCACACGCTCCGCCTCGAATACTTTGACAGTATCGATCAAGCCGCGCTCCAGTTTCAATGGTTTCAGGTTTCGGGCGTGGTTGGCACAGGCACACCCGGTTTCCCCGGCGGCGGTGTGATCGAACCCACCGTTGTCCCCACCATCACCCGCACACCGCTCCCGCCCATTCCTCCGGGCGCGCAAACCGCCACCGTTATTCAGGCGTCGGTGCTGCGTGTGCGTTCCGCGCCGTATCTTGGCGCGCCGCAGGTCGGGCGTATTCTGCGCGGTCAAACCTATCAGGTGATCGGGCGTGATGAGGATGCGCGTTGGTTCCTCCTTCAGTTGAGCGGCGTACAGGGGTGGGCGTGGGGATATTACCTGTTCGTGAGCGGCAACGAGTTTAACGCGCCTGTGGTCGGCAGTTTCGCCACATCGGGCAACCCCGCCGCTGGAGCGCAGGTGATCATTCAAACCAATGCGGTGATCAAGCTGCATCCTGTTCCCGATGTCAATTCTCCGCAAACCGGACGCGTTACATGGGGCGAACTGCTCCCCGTCATCGGGCGCACGTCGAATAACGCATGGTATCAAGTCGTGTTCCGCAACGATACGATCGGATGGATTGTCGCCAGCTACACAACCATCCTTGAAGGCGACCTGAACAGAGTCCCTGTTACTGGATAGACATTGCTCTCTGTGTCCCCTCTCCGGAATATTCGCTGACAGGGGACACAAGCACTATCTTTTCCGCCCAACAACCAGATACCCGATCACGATCAACCACAGCGCACCGCCGCCGATCAAGGTCGGGATCAGCCATGCCGGGCGATATTCGATCACCAGTCCGCCGCATCCCTCCGGGATCGTGATTGCGCGAAACATCGTATCATAGCGCTCCAGCGGCACAGGCTCACCGTTGTAGGTTGCCACCCAACCGGGATAGTACGCATCGCGCAGGATCACCGTCCCGCCGTGCCGCGTCGGAATCCGCAGTTCGATCCGTGTATCCGACTGCGAAATAACTGTGACAGGCGGCGCATCAAATGCGATCGATACCCGCTCCGAAAGCATCTGCAATTCATAAATCTTGACATCGCTCGAAAGTATCCGCCGAAATGGATACGGCGCAAGCTGTTGAAACGTCTCGTCTGCCGTGTTCACCAGCGTGACCGCCCAAATTGTCACGTCAGCATCCGCCGATACCCTGATCTGTGTCGGCGCGGTCGGTGCATCGAATTGATAGCGCACGCGGTAAAGCGGCGGTGTACCGCTCAGTTCCAGCGGATCACCCGCCTGTACTGCGCCCGTCACCACGGGGATCACATCTGGCGTATTCGTCACCACATCCACGCCATCCGCTGTGAATCCCTGCACATTCTGGTATGTCGTGCCGCCCGTCACGGTGACCGGCAGCCCGGTATCATAGGCGATTCCCTCGTGCCACACGTCATACACTTTATCGAGAATCACATAGCGCACATCCATCGCCGCGAGAATCTCAGCGGGAGGCACACACGCACCCCGGCAGGCTTCCAGCGCCAGCAGTTCCCGCAAGCGCCCGTCGAGCATCGCTTGATCTAAAAACTGCTGTGTATATTCCGCGTACCAGCGTGTTGGCAGCAAACCGCCGTCGAACCCATCCGCGCTTGGAATCCCCCACGCGGCATTGATATTCGGAACAACCAGTTCTTTATGTTTCAGCGCTACCAGCGCCAGTCGGATTTCTTCCGCATTCATCCCCCACGCTTGATACCGCGCCGTCAGCGTCCCCACATCACCCGGATCGAAAAACCCGCCGCTGATACTCAATACGCGCGGCGGTATCGGCGCATCCTCGATCAACGCTTGCAGTTGGCTGATCGTGAACCGTTCCGCGTCCCATGCTTCGTGCGGCACGGTCAAACTGTGCGGCAGTCCCCGATTCGCCAGCAGCAGATCACCGCACACCAACACGAAAATCACAAACTGCATCAACACGGTTCTACTTCTTCCCACTTGCGTGGGAGCTGCCCAAGTGACATTCCCCTCCGGGTAACGTGGTTTGCTCCCCTCTCCGACTTCGGGGAGGGGAAGGGGGAGGGGTCTATTTTTAGAGATGGCGAGGGGTACCGCCGCAAACCCGATCCCCGCCAGCATCGATCCACCGAGCGCGAACAGCATCAGCCAGCGCGCCGGAACACGAAACAGATTAAAACCCGGCAGCGGCGCGATCCCCAGATAGTAGATCGGGTTATACCGCCCCACCGCGAAAAACAGCCCGATCCCTGCCAGCGCAATCCATACCCACGATTTGCGCCGCAAACCGCCAATCACCGCCAGAATCCCACCCACCGCGCCAAGATAGGCGATATCTTCCCCGTAGCGGATTTCGCTGTACGACGGAAACAGCCGCATCACATCCAGCGGGCTGAACGAAAATGCGGTCGCTTCGTCGCGGTTTAATCCGCCGCTGCGATTGCTCAAGCTGGTGAGTTCAAGCGTAGGAATAAGCTGCGGCAGCGCCAACAGCAACGCCAGCACCCCCGCCGCCATCAACGGGAACAGCCCGCGCACACCGCGCCGCGTCAACCCGTAAATCGCCAACCCTACCCCGCTGATAAATACGGTTTGCGTATGTCCGGTAAAAAACTGAAGCGCGATCGCCGCGCCGAGCAGAATCGTCATCCTGATCGTACGGCGGCGCAGCAGACCTCCCGGTGTGATCGCGGCATCCAGCAGCAGAAACAGCCACGGCATCCAACTGATCCCCTGCAGTTGATTGATCTGTTCGACATGCGCCCCCGTAAATCCGCCGAGCATGAACACCACTCCGGCGGTGAGTGCGGCGGCGCGGTCAAGCTGCAAAGCGCGGCGCGCGAGTGCATACGCGCCAATCCCCGCCCATGCGACATGCATCAACAAGCTGATCTTGATCGCCAGCGGCGCATCAAACGGCGTAACGATCCAGTTCGGCGGATAAAACGTACCGATCTGCGAATTGGCGAGCAGCGGCACGCCCATAAACAGATCCGGTGTCCATAAAGGAAGCTGTCCCGCCCGGAATGCTTCGCTGCGGAGCGTCCAATATGGGTAGAAATAGCCGAGGGTATCCCCACGCGCCAAAATGCGATCGGTGAATGCGAGATGTGCGTAACCGATCAGTGTGAGCGCGATCAGGATGAACAGGGGAGCATAGCGATTAAGTCTCGTCATCATAAGCGGCGAATTTACCACCGTGAACACTTTTTTTCACATTCTTTATACATTCCCCCCACAAAAAGAGGCATCTTGGGTGCATGATGTCCATATACTAAAACTATTCTTGTTCTATTTACCTTTCTTCATGCGGGAGCTTTTATGCTCGACGTTTCTTCACCGACAATTCCGGCACTCATGCCTCACGATGCAGATGCTTTCGCTGCATTTTCAAGAGAAGAAATCGCCGCCCTGATTGCCAACCTGTTTGGCATCCTCCCCCAGCGCGGCTGTGAGCAGCGGTGCGCGGGTTGTCACGCCAGCGCCTTACCACAAGTCAGTTCCGCTGATTGGTCAACCACCGTCCGCGCCGTCGAGTCACTCGCGGCATGGGCGATGCGCCTCAAACTTACCCCGCAATCTGGCGTTCCCGGCGCACTTATCGAAACATTCCGCGACAGCGATCCGGCGCATCTGCGCTTTTCCAGCGCCGATGGTGTGATGCGCGGCATTGGCGATTACGCGCATTTACTCGCGCACATGCTGCGCCGCCCCATCAAGATCATGACCAGCGGTGTACGCGCCCGTCTCCAAAACGGTAATCTCGTCCTCAACGGCGGCGATCTCGATCAACTTGAACAAGCCGCACGCCGCGCAGGACGTTTATCCGTTTCCGCATCCATCGAAACATCACAATATCGCGCCCTCGGTGAAGCACGCACCGCCGAAGTTTTAGCGCGCACGCTCGAAGCGATTTTGCGCGGCGCATTTGACCGCCGCGAAATGCCGGAAATCTTCCTCGATCTCATGTTTTTCTCCCCCGATGGCGCTGATCCGCTCACCCAACGCACGCTTGATCTCTACCGCGCCACCGTCGAAGCGCTCGACAGCGATTACATCACCGTTCCCGTTAAAACTAGACTGCTCGATACTTTCACGCGTTCGATAGACGGTACGCGCAACCAACGCATCAGCATCGCGGAGTCACCGTTCGGTGTACGAGTCTCTCCGCATCTCAATATCGGACGCGCCGCCATCACCGAGCGCGGGCAGTATCTCAAGCGAGCGCATCCCTCGGATTGGCTTTCGATCCTCCCCGGCGATCCCGATGATCAACTCATCGTCGAAGGCGAACGTTACCGCCGCGCCGATCTCGCCAGCGATTATGACTTCCGCCATCATGTGATCACCCATCTGCGCGAAAGCGCGTTAGGCGGCTTTCTCGCCGAAAAAGTCCACATGACCGGAAATCCGCTGAAATTCTTCCGCGCCGAAATCGACTTGACGGGAGCATCGCAGCACCGCATCGCCGGACGTTACGCCGCGCCGGGAATCACACTCCCGCCCGGTGTGAATCTACTCGTCAGCGATCCGCTCGATGATGAACTTCAGGTCATCATCCCTTATAAACCGCTCACCTAAGGGAAGTGAGCAAAAACCGCGCTTCGCGCTACAATCAAGTGCAGTTTTGGTAACGCTGCACAAATAACAGGCTCTCAAGATGACGACATTTGGATCAGATGTGTTGATTATTGGTGCGGGCATGTCCGGTCTGACTGCCGCGCGCTTATTGACAGATGCCGGTAAGCGTGTCGTGGTGGTGGATAAAGGGCGCAGCGTCGGCGGACGGCTGGCGACCCGCCGCATAGGAGAAGGACAAGCGGATCACGGCGCGCAGTTTTTCACCGTGCGCGATCCGGCGTTTAAGACGCATGTTGACCGCTGGATACAAGAAGGCGTTGTTTTTGAATGGTCACGCGGCTGGAGTGATGGCAGTCTCGTTGATACCCGCGACGGACATCCGCGCTACGCGGTACGCGGCGGCATGAATCAACTGGCGCGTGCGCTGGCGGATGGGCTTGATGTCCGTGTCGGCATCGAAATCAGCGCCATTCACCGCATCACCGATGGCTGGCAAGCGGAGGACATCAACGGGCGGCATTTTACCGCCAAAGCGCTCATCTTAGCCTGTCCCGTTCCGCAAAGCCTCGCTCTGTTGGATGCGGGAAAAGTTCCACTTGAGCCAGAAGATCGTGAAGCGCTCGATGCCATCCGCTATGAGCCGTGCATCACCGGCATTTTCCTTGTCGATCACGAAGCGAGTCTGCCAAATCCGGGTGCAATTCAGCGACCGGGCGCACAAGTCATCTGGATTGGTGATAACAAGCGAAAAGGGTTGTCATCGCTGCCCCTCTTGACCGTGCAAGCGAATCCGAATTACAGCCGCGCCTTATGGGATCGCCGCGACGATGAGATCATCAACTCCATGCGAATCGACTTGATGCCGTTCATCGGCGAAAACGCCCGCATCCTCGAAGGCGAAATCAAACGCTGGCGCTATGCCCTTCCCGTTCAGCTTCACCCGGAACCCACCTTGATCGCGCTCAACCTGCCGCTGCTGGCGTTCGCCGGGGATGCGTTCGGGCAGCCCCGCGTTGAAGGTGCATTCCTGAGCGGACGCGCCGCAGGCGAAGCCATCCGCGATCTGCTTGGCTGAACGACGTTAACGCAAAGACGCGAAGATTTTCTCCGCGTCTTTGTTGTTTTGTGTCTTTGTGTTGAAGCTCTTCTCTAGCCCCCACCCATCGCCGCCCGCACCCGTGTGAGCGCCGCCGCGGCATCACCGTAAAACTGGTTGCGGAACATCGCCACTTCAAGATTTGCTTCCGCGCGCACCAGATCGCCCTGTGCCTCATACGCCAGCGCCGCGTAATAATAAACTTCTTCCACCCCCGGCGTGTCGTTGATCACCGACCGCGCGATCGTCAGCACATCGTCAAACCGCCCCACGCCGAGATACGCTTCAAATGCACCGTATTGATACCAGAACATCCGCACCGGCAAGCCAATATTACGCGCTTGATCGAATGCGGCGGCGGCTTCTTCAAAACGTCCCAACCGCGCCAGCGATTCACCCATGTTGAACAGCGTATACGAATCGGCACGGCTTTCGTCCAATTCTTGCTGGCTGATTGCCACCGAATGCTCTAGGTTGTACGTCAAATCCCAATGATCGCCCATGATCGCCTGAAGCGCGCTTTCCTGCTCCGGGCGGTATAACACCATGTAATCCCGGTTGAACGGCTTCCAGCGGCTGTCGTAATCCACATACGGGATAGCGCGCCCCTGCCCATCTTCACCGTTTCCGAGCAGCGAATCATACGAATACAGCACGCCGAGCGCATCATCGTAACCCATGATCACCCGGTTATGCCCCGTAAAATCGCGGAACGCATCCCCCGTCACGCCGTCGTAATACACATTTTCGACCAGCACCGGAAAACCGCCCGCCACCAACCGCTTGAGCATATCGACGTCGCCGCCGAAGCGAATCACCGCGTTTAACCCCTGAGTTGCGGCGAACGCTGCCATTTCTTCCAGCCGTGTCGCCACATCCTCGATATGCGGGTTGACCGCGCGGATCACGTTGTCATATGAATCGGTGAAACCGTAATAACTCAACTGGATCGTAAGTGCTGCCGTCGAGCAGCGGTTAAGCTGCTGATACACCGAGCGTAATCCTGTCAGCCGCATCGATGGGGGCATTGGCGAAACCGCCGGATCAGCGGTCGAAACTGGGTCTTGCGCCGCCGCCGGTAACGCCATCCCGAACACGAGGATCAAGCACAGCCTGATAACAAGCAGACGAACATTCATTCAACCATCACTCGTCATAGAGTTAGCGAGAAACGTTATTGTACGGAGCGCGTGTCTCCGCGTCTACCGTCGTTCAACCTACGGTTCGCGCTGTCGAATCGCGTTATACTGGGCATGAAAGATGCTTTTTCTTCTCTTGGAAGGCGGTGCGATGTGTCCACGCAAGCTTGTCTAGCGACTGCGCGCGCGATCTCTGGCTCAACTCCGATCAACGTCCGTTCCGGTCCCGGCATTCAAAATGCACTGGTAACGACCGTTG
>CALBRY010000298.1 GCA_937927665.1 uncultured Chloroflexota bacterium | reverse complement strand
ACGTCGTGCGCGGCTACCTGCCGCAGCCCGGTATCGTGGCGCAGGATATTCAGGCACAGCTTGCCGAAGTCGGCATCAACGTCACCATCGAAGTGATGGAATCCGGTACGTTCCTCGATGAATCCGATCTCGGTAATCTCGCCTTCTACCTGCTCGGCTGGGGCGCGGACTACCCCGATGCGACCAACTTCCTTGATGTGCATTTCGGCGCAGGTTCGACCCTCCAATTCGGTGAGCGTGACGAAGAAGTGATCGCGCTGCTCAACGAAGCGGGCGTGACGGCTGATCCTGAAGCACGTCTTGAACTGTATCGTCAGGCGAACGAACTGCTCCGCGACCATGCCCCGATGCTCCCGATCGCCCACGGCGGTTCTGGTGTCGCATACACGGCGGATATCGTCGGCGCGCATGTCAGCCCGTTGGGCAACGAAGCCCTGTCGGTCATGGAAGACCCGTCGGACGATAACATCGTCTTTATGCAGAACGGCGAACCCGCTGGTCTGTATTGCGCCGATGAAACCGACGGCGAAGCGCTCCGCGTCTGCGAACAGATCACCGAGCCGCTCCTTGCCTACGAAGTCGGCGGTACGGCGGTTGTTCCCTCGCTGGCGACCGATTACACCGTCAGCGAAGACGGCTTGACGTGGACATTCAACCTCCGCGAAGCCACCTTCCACGATGGTTCGGCGTTCGATGCCAATGACGTCGTTGCCACCTATGCCGTCCAGTGGGACGCGGCTCACCCGCTCCATGTCGGGCGCGATGGCGGCTTCACCTATTGGACATATCTGTTTAAGGCGTTCCTGAACGCGCCCGCCGAATAGGCTTGTCGCATCAGGCATTGTGTAGGGACAGGGCATGCCCTGTCCCTACATTTTCTGCCGCGTATCACCCTGCGCGCCCCATCTGATCCAAAGGTTATTTTGCATGATCTACTTCATCCTCCGCCGTCTGATCAGTGCGATTCCTGTCGTTTTAGGGATTTTGGTCGTCACTTTTCTGGTCGCTCGTATCATTCCCGGCGATCCCTGTACGGCGATCTATGGTGAGCGCGCAACTCCAGAATTGTGTGCCTCATTTGCCACCCGTTATGGACTGGATCTCCCCGTCATCGAGCAGTTCGGGGTCTATGTTAGTCAGTTCATCACCGGCGACTTGGGCGATTCGATCCGCTACTCGGTTCCCGTTGCGCGTCTGCTTGCCGAACGTCTCCCCGTCACCGTCGAGTTAGGACTCGCCGCCCTGACGTTTGCGACGTTGATCGGTATTCCGCTCGGTATCGTTTCGGCGTACCGTCGCAATTCGGCGGTTGATGTCGGCACGATGCTCATCGCCAACATTGGTGTGAGTATGCCCGTGTTCTGGCTCGGTTTAATGCTGGCGTATATCTTCAGCGTCGGTTTACGCGGTACGGTGTTCAGCCTGCCCCCCAGCGGCGAACTTCCGGCGGGTTATCGTTACATCCCGTTTTATATCTCATGGGGTTTAGCGCAAAGCCCGGATCAGGTCAGCCCGTTCGTGATCTTTCTCGGCAACCTGAAAATCTTTAATTCGATCCTCACGTTGAACGGCGATCTGCTGCTCAACAGTTTGAAATACATGATCCTTCCCGCCGTCGCGGTTGGAACGATCCCCATGTCGATCATCGCCCGTATGACCCGCTCTGCCGTGTTGGAGACACTCGGACAAGATTACGTCCGCACGGCGCGAAGTAAAGGCTTACGAGAGCGCCATGTCGTCATCCGCCACGCCGTGCGAAATGCCCTGCTGCCCGTCGTCACGATCATCGGGTTGAACTTCGGCTTGCTGGTCAGCGGTGCGGTGCTGACCGAAACGATATTCGGTCTGACCGGAGTCGGTCGCACACTTGTTGACGGAATCACCGCGCGCGATTATCCGCTGGTGCAGGGATTCACCGTGTTTATCGCCGTCGCATTCGTCCTGATTAATCTTTTCGTGGATGTCATGTACGGTTATCTCGATCCCCGTATCCGCGTCCAATAGGCTGCTGCGCCATGACACGTCAAACCAAGCTCGTCCCTAAACTCTCTACCATGCAGTTGGCGCTTTCCCAACTGCGGCAGCCCTCGCAAAGCCTATGGGTAGAAGCGATCAAGAACCTATTCCGCAACCGTTCCGCGATCATCGGCATGTTGATTATCGCATCGCTCCTTGTAATCGCCGTTGGCGCTTCCGTGATCGCACCCTACGATCCGGTTGAACAGTTATTTAATGATCCGGCGCATCGCGGCTTAGGACGGCTGCCGGGTAAACCCCCGTGCGTGCATATCCTCGGCTGCGCCGCCGAACAACCCGAACACCTGATGGGACTCGACCTCAACGCGCGCGATATGTTCAGCCGCGTCGTCTACGGGTCGCAAATTTCGCTGTTTGTCGGCTTCACCAGCGTCACCGTCTCCATCGTGATCGGCAGTTTACTCGGCATGATTGCCGGATACGCGGGCGGTTGGCTCGAAAACTTGATCATGCGCTTGATGGATGTCCTGTTAGCCTTTCCATCACTCCTGCTGGCGATTGCTATCGTGACCTTTCTAGGACCCGGCTTGCAAAACGCCCTCCTAGCCATCAGCATCGTCTCGATTCCGGTTTATGCCCGTCTCGCCCGCGCCAGTGTGATTCAAGTCAAAGAATTTGAGTACATCACCGCCTGTCGCACGCTCGGCGCAACCCCGGCGCGCATCCTGTTCGTTCACATTTTGCCGAACATCCTCACGCCGTTGATCGTGCAAGGCACACTCGGAATCGGCACAGCCGTCCTTGATGCTGCCGCACTCTCGTTCCTCGGTTTGGGCGCGCAGCCTCCCCTGCCCGAATGGGGCGCGATCCTCAGCGAAGGACGCAACCGCGTTTTCACCGAGCCGCATCTCGTATTCTTCCCCGGCTTGGCGATCATGCTCACGGTTTTAGGCTTCAACCTGCTTGGCGACGGCATGCGCGACGCCCTCGATCCCCGCCTCAACCGGAACTAATGTTTGCTTTTGCCCCTCTCCGCTGGCGGCTGAGAGGCAAAAGCAAGCCCTACAAGCAGAAGCAACGCCCGAAAAGTCAGCCGGTAAAGCACCCCTCCCCGAATTCGGAGAGGGGAGCAAGCAAAAGCACTCGCTAGGCGCATGTGCAGATTGCTCAAA
>CALBRY010000297.1 GCA_937927665.1 uncultured Chloroflexota bacterium | reverse complement strand
CATCCCACACCGATTCCCAACCTTCGGGCAGCGTCGCGCTGAACGCCAACTGTCTGCCGTCATAGTCCACCGGGAGAACGAAATCACCTGCCGCGACGGTTCCTTCACTTTCCGGCACAGCCTCCCCGCTCGTCAGGGTGAGCGTGTCCCACATGGCTTCGCTAAGCGCAAACACATCGTCGGTGCTGATGAGCAGTACAAAAATGAAAGTATCTTCACGCTCGAAGGCAAAAGCATCGATACTGGCACCTTCAATGAACGGGATTCCGAAATCAATACTGTCATCAGCTTGCACGGGAAACAGTCCGAAGCTGATTGCCGGATCGCCTTCGTAAACCTCACCGCTGGGCGATCGCAACCCTTCACGATCAAGGAAGGCGGCGAGCGCGTCCCCCGCTGAACTCTCTTCCGGCAGATCAAGCGCCGCTGCCGTACCGGGCGCGAAAACAATCACACCGGTCGCGCCGTGTTTTACGCTGCCTGACCGCTCCAAGCTGGCATCCAGCACTGCTTGGGTGCTGGCGAGATACAAGGCTTCCTCATCGCTGAACGTCACCCAGTCTTCCGGGTGGCTGATGCTCAAAGTCCACTCATCATCGCTGATAGTGGCGACTGCCCCAAGTTCGGGCGCTTCTTGCGCGATCGCGGTTCCAATCAGCGCAAACAGGACTACAAACAGGCTCGTGAAGCTGATATGACGCAGGGTTGCACGACGCATACGTTGGAAGGCTCCTCTAGGTTGTCAACAGGGTGAAGGGCTTGCGCCTCATTAACCATATAGCGATCCTCGATTTCGCGCAGGTTCTCCAAAAACACTTCTATAATGGCTCAAGACAACCTGACGTTTGTTTGATGCGAACAGACCTATTCCGAATCGAGCGCCGTTATGAATCCGATTTACATTGTTGTGGGTCCACCCGCTGTTGGGAAAAGTACGACCAGCCGAGCCTTAGCAGCCCAATTCCCCAAGAGCATTCATATTCCTGTCGATGATCTACGGAATATGGTTGTGTCGGGACTGATGCTTCCCAGTGCGGTCTGGAGTGATGAGCTGGCGCAGCAAATCACACTGGCGCGTACCACCGTTTCTTTGATGGCGCTCGCGTATCAGAAAGCGGGTTTTGCGGTTGTCATTGACGATTTTTGGGATGCGAATCACGCTTCTGACTACCAAGGACTGCTCGATCAAATGCAGGTGACGGTAAACAAAATTGTTTTGCTTCCAACCCAGGAGGAAGCACATCAGCGTAATTTGCAGCGATCCGGTGACAACCCAGCACGAGCGTACATCGATGAAGGGATTCAGATCGTGTATCAGCAGTTAACGCCAGTGCTTCCGCAGTTAAAAGAACAGGGCTGGTTCGTGGTCGATACAACGGCATTGCGCGTTGATGCAGTGGTCAATCACATTCTTTCGCGTACAGTTTCATCGAGAACCTAACAGTCGTTTTGCGCCTACGAGAAGCTGCT
>CALBRY010000296.1 GCA_937927665.1 uncultured Chloroflexota bacterium | reverse complement strand
GTTAACGCCCTTCTCTCTATCCATCCCCCCCGTCCTCTTTGCGTCTCTGCGCCTTTGCGCCTTTGCGTTAACGTCCTTCCTCTTCTCCTCCCCCCTCCACTTGACAGAGCCTTTATACAGAGGTACAGTGGGTTAAAATACGACTAAAAATAAGTGCTGATGGAAAGGGTGCCGACCTCAGCGCGCTTTCCTAAAAAAGAAACTGACTAATGACTCGAATCCTGATGTTGCTGTTTGTGCCGCTGCTTGTAATGAGCATGAATTCTGATAGGTTGCTCGTGCCTGATGCCCAAACTTCTCCTCTCAGCGCCGAAGTGTGGCTGACTCTTCCCGATCAATCGCTCCTCCTTCACCGCGAACCCGATCTCGTTTTCCAGTCGGGCGACCCGTCCGCCAATGTCCGCGCCACCATCACAATCGACTCGTCGATACTGTACCAAGTCATGGAAGGCTTCGGGGCGGCGATGACCGACTCCTCCGCGTGGAATCTGATGCGCGTGATGAGCAGTCGCCAGCGTGACGAGGTGATGCGCGATCTATTCACCCGCGAGGGCGACGGTATCGGCTTAAGCTATGTGCGTATCCCAATCGGCGCATCCGATTTTTCCGTCGTTGATCAAACCTACGATGATATGCCGCGTGGTGAAACCGATCCCCAACTCGAACACTTCTCCATCAACTACGACGAAGCGTATATTATTCCTGCATTACGAATGGCACAGGAATTGAATCCGCAGCTCCGTTTTATGGGATCTCCATGGAGTGCCCCCGGATGGATGAAAAATACCGATCGGTTGCACGGAGGCACCCTTGTGCCGGAGTTCTACCCAGCCTTCGCCGCTTATCTGGTGCGTTGGATTCGCACATATGGTGAATTGGGCATCTCCATCGATTCGCTCACTCCCCAAAACGAGCCGATGCACTCCAGCGATGGCTACCCGACCATGCTCATTTCACCGGAAGCGCAAGCGGAGTTTGTGCGCGATCATCTCGGTCCCGCCATGCGTGATGCCAATCTCTCTACCCGCCTCGTAATCTTCGATCACAACTGGGATCTGTACGATTACCCGCTCACCGTCTTGAGCGACCCCGAAGCGGCGGCGTTTGTCGATGGTATCGCGTTCCACTGCTACGGCGGAGATGTCCGCGTGCAGTCAGCGGTTCACACGATTTTCCCCGATAAATCGATCTGGTTCACCGAATGTTCGGGTGGCGCTTGGGCAGAAGGATTCGCCAATAACCTGAGCTGGAATATCCGAAATCTCGTGATCGGCAATTTCCGCCACTGGGGAAACAGCGTAATGCTGTGGAATCTGGTGCTGGATCAAAATGACGGACCGCAAAACGGCGGCTGTGGAAACTGCCGGGGCGTGGTCGAGGTCGATACCGAGGCGGGAACGATCACCTACAACGAAGAATACTACATTCTCGGTCATGTCAGCCGCTTTGTTGATCCGGGCGCGCACCGCATCGACTCGACCGAGCTTTTCTGGGGACAGCCGGAAAATGTCGCGTTTCTCAACCCTGATGGGAGTCTTGTGCTGCTCGTTCACTCCGTCGTTGATAGCACGTTCGCGGTGAACTGGCAGGGGCAGCACTTCGAATACAGTTTGCCCGGTGGGGCGGTCGTCACGTTCAAATGGAACGGCGCGGACGCCTCCCGTTAAACCAGAATTAGAGTGTTTCGTCCAGCTTAAGTACGAAAGGTTGCTAGCAAACATGTTCTTCAAAGGATCGCTGTTTCGTTTCGCATCGTTGATTCTGCTGTTCAGCCTCGTGGGAGCGGTCGCCGTCGCACAAGATGTCGTCGAACCGCTCGTCCTGCAAGATTTTGAGGGTGAAGTTACGCTCGAAGATATTTATCAGGCAGTGGCAACGGTTGAAGACGGCGCGCTCGCCAGTACCAGCAGTGAGGGCGAGTGGCATACGGTCGGCGCATCGTTCAGCGGCGCGCCAGTGGATGTCAGCGCATACGGCGAAATCTGCTTCGATATGAACGATACGACGGTCGGCGATAACACAGTCGGCGTCAAGTTCTTCGACGAAGCAGGGACGAGCGTCGAGCGTTGGACAGATCATGAAGGCGTTGGCACAAATCCGCGCACGGTTGCGAATGAATGGGTGACGATGTGCTTGAACCTCAGCACCTTCACCGATCTCGATCTCACCGCCTTGACGAAGGTTGAATTCGCCATGTTCGCGGCGGGCGTGTACTACTTCGATAACATCGTCGCGCAGGCGGAAAGCGGTGAACCAGAAGCGGTTCCGACCGAAGAACCCGCTGACTTGGGCGTGCTAACACTGACCGTCATTCAGGACTTTGAAGGTGAAGGCGCGGCGGATCAGGTTTACTCGAACTTCCAGGCAGATGTGAGCATTGGCGATGTCGCAGTGAGCGGCGCAGCCTCCCTGATGGCGGCAAGCGCCGAGGGTGAATGGCACGCATTCGGTGCGTTCCCGGCAGAAGGTCCGGTCGATGCCAGCGGTTATGATGTCCTGTGCTTCTCGTTCTACGATACGACTGCCCTCAACGACGGCTTGGCGGATAACACCGTCGGCGTGCGTCTGTTCGACGGTCGCCTGATCGATCAAGAAGTGTGGACGGATCATGTTGGCGCAGGGGACAATCCCAAGTCTGTCACCAACGAATGGGTACAGATGTGCGTGAATCTGTCTGTCTACGTTGATCTCGACCTGACGCAGCTCGACAAGATTCAGTTCGCCATGTTCCACCCCGGCACATATTACGTTGATGATATCGCGCTCGGCACGTATGGTCCCGCCGTCCGTGAAGGCACGGTTATTCAGGACTTCGAAGGCGAAGGCGCAGCGGAACTGATTTACGAGAACTTCCAAGCGCCGGTGAGCATCGGTGATGTGGCGTACAGCGGCGAAGGCTCATTGATGGCGGCGGGCGAAACGGGTGAATGGCACGCATTCGGTGCATTCCCGACCGAACACCCAGTTGATGCCAGCGGCTACGAGGCGATCTGCTTCTGGATTTATGACACGACCGCACTCAACAACGGCTTGGCAGATAACACGGTTGGCGTGCGTCTGTTTGACGGTCGCCTGATCGATCAAGAAGTGTGGACGGATCATGTTGGCGCAGGAGACAATCCCAAGACGGTCACCAACGAATGGGTGCAGATGTGCGTGAATCTGTCGGTCTATGTTGATCTCGACCTGACGCAGCTCGACAAGATTCAGTTCGCCATGTTCTACCCCGGCGTGTACTACGTGGACGATATTACACTCGTTCCCGCCGCAGGCGAATAATCGACTAGCACAATTCTTTTGAACCACAGAGAACGCAGAGAGCGCGGAGTAAAAAACCCCCTTCTCTGCGTTCTTTCTGCTAACCCGCCGCGAGTACGACTTTTCGCTCCTTCAGGGTATACAAACCGAGAATCCCCGCGAGCGCTAATCCTGCCCAGAATAAGAATGGTAAACCCGGCGCAGTGATCGAAAGACTGTTGCCGATTGGCGGCGCGATCAAGTTACCCACGGCGGAGCACGCCAGCACAACCCCCATCGCTGTTCCTACGCGCGCCGCAGTGATACCTTCAATATCGGGCAGCGTTGTAAAGAAAATCGCCATAAAGCCATCGCGGACAGTTCCCGCCAAGATCAACGCCACAAACACGACAGCACCGCTTGCGACAGACAGCAGACTCACGCCCGCCGCCATGAAGATCATCGTGGTGGTCAGGATCATGCGCCGTGAGCCGAGCCGCACCGATCCGAACGCAATCGGGATAACGAACAACAAGCTGACCAGATGAAAGAGCGAGGATGCACCATCCGCAGTCTCCGGCGCCCATCCGAGTCCGCGTAGATACAGCGGCAGATAACCGAGCGCACCCTGCACACAGCCGTTGAAGCCGAGCAGCGCCCAACCGAGCAGCCAGATTTGCGGAAGACGCATAACATGGATCAGGTTGTCACGGATCGACGATGGTGGCGTAGTGGTGCTCACATGAACGATGGGGAATGGACGGCTGAAATACCACGGGATCGCAAGCAGGATCGAGATACCGCCGTACAAAAACAGCACATTCCGCCAGCCGCCCAAAAGCGGCGAAAGCACGGTCGCGCTGATCAGCGAACTGATCATGAAACCGAGCGCCATCGACATCGAAATCACACCGGTTGCAATCGGGAGTTGTTCACGCGAGAACCACATCCCGACAGTTTTCAGGACGCTGGTTGTGATCAACGGAGAGAAAAAGCCGAACAGGAAAATCACCGCGATTAATCCGGTAAAATCTTCTGCGAGTCCGCGCATCGCCCCTGCGATGCCGATCACGATGCACAGCAGGATCAGAATCGGACGCGGACCGAAACGGTCACTGATCACGCCGCCGAGCAGCACGGTGATCACGCCCGGAAGCGCGCCAATCCCCCAGACGATGCCGATCTGCACGACATCTAGCTGTAAGTCACGGGCGATTTCTTCAAACAGAACTGATAAACACATGCTCGGCACGGCGACGATCAGCGCGCCGGTGAGTCCGGAAAGAATCAAAATGTACCAACGGTAGCGGCTTGTGGTAGAAGGATGTATCACGATGAGGGTCAGCCTAGACTCACGAGGACGATTAATCGGCGGATTTTCGCCCGTAACGCGTATGGTGTCAATGTATCCACTCCTTGACCGATTCGTCGATTTCGCATATCTTGATACCGAACAAAGATTCTAAATCAATCATCAAAAGGGGGGATGGCGATGAATGATGCACCTAATCAGCAGTTTCCGAAAGGCGTTGGGCAGCCTGCAATTCGCGCCTTGATGGGAGCGGGTTATCACACGCTGGACGACCTCGCTGGCGCGAATGAAGCGGAATTGATGAAGCTGCATGGTGTAGGAGCCAAAGCGCTTGGCGTGATCCGTGAAGCGCTCGCTGCCAAAGGGTTATCGTTTGCGGATGTGAAGAAGTAGCAAAGCCGGGTTACATCCATACAGGAGTCGTTCAATGTGTAGAAATATCAAGCCGCTTTATAATTTTGAGCCGCCCGTCACTGATGACGAAGTGCGTGCCGCCGCGCTTCAGTTTGTCCGCAAGATCAGCGGCTTCAATAAGCCTTCGAAGGCGAACGAGGATGCTTTTAACGCCGCTGTTGACGCCATCAGCGCCGCCGCCTCGACGCTGCTCACCTCGCTGGAAACATCCACCCCGCCGCGAAGCCGCGAGGAATTCATCGCCAAAGCGCGCATCCGTTCGGCGCGGCGGTTCGCTAAACCAAGCTGATCCGCGCGCCGCGTTCACGATTTGCCCGAACTCGACATTAATCTTCTGATGCAAAGACGACTCCAAAGGAATACACGTGACTCACAACGGACTGCATGATCTGTACGGTTCTATTGAGGTGCGCGGCGCGCGCGAAAACAACCTGAGAAATGTCTCGGTCGATATTCCCAAACGCCGGATTACTGTATTCACAGGTGTGTCCGGTTCGGGCAAGTCGTCGCTCGTGTTCGGCACGATAGCCGCCGAATCACAGCGCCTTTTGAATGACACGTTCAGCGCGTTCGTGCAAAACTTTCTGCCGCATTACGGACAACCGGACGCCGATTCGCTAAACAATCTTTCGGCGGCGATCATCGTCGATCAAAAACGACTCGGCGGAAATTCGCGTTCGACGGTCGGCACGATCACCGATACCTATTCGATGCTGCGCCTGTTGTATTCGCGGCTCGGACAGCCTCACATCGGTGGATCAAGTGCATTCTCGTTTAATGATCCACAGGGTATGTGTCCCGAATGCGAAGGTTTGGGGCAAATGGCATCGATCGATCTCGATGCGCTGGTTGACCGTGATAAATCGCTCAACGAGGGGGCGATTCAGTTTCCGACCTTCGCCGTAGGTCAGTGGTACTGGCAGCTTTTTATCGATTCCGGCTATTTCGATCCTGACAAGAAGCTCCGCGATTTTACTGATGAGGAATGGAACAAGTTCCTCAACATGGAAGAAACAAAGATCAAGGTTCAGATCGGCGGATCGAAAACGATGAACATGACCTTTGAGGGTCTGCTGCCCAAGTTCCGACGATCGTACCTCTCCAAAGACTTCGACTCGATGCAGCCGCATATCCGCACCGCGCTTGAGCCAATCGTGACGCGGGCAGAATGTCCGGCGTGCGGCGGCACCCGCTTGAATCAAGCCGCGCTCGGCTGTTTGATTCACGGCAAAAGCATCGCGGACTGCGCGGCGATGGAAGTGAGCCAATTGGCTGATTTTGTGCGAACAATCACCGAACCGACCGTCGCACCGATGGTTCATGCGCTTGCCGCCAAACTGGATAATCTGGTTTATATCGGCTTGGGTTATCTCAGCCTCAACCGCGAAACATCTACACTTTCCGGCGGCGAGTCTCAGCGCGTCAAGATGGTGCGTCATCTCGGCTCAAGCCTCACCGACATGACTTATGTGTTTGACGAGCCGAGCATCGGCTTACACATGCACGATGTCCACCGCTTGAATGAACTGCTCGTTCAGCTTCGCAACAAAGGAAACACGGTGCTGGTGGTCGAACATAAGCCGAAGGTGATCCGCATCGCGGATCATGTGGTGGATATGGGACCCGGCGCGGGACGTTACGGCGGAAATGTTGTCTATCAAGGGAGCTATGAAGGACTGCTCGAAGCGGATACGGTGACGGGTAGGCATATGAGCACGCACCAAGCGGTTAATGCGTCACCGCGCACGCCGAAAGGCTGGCTGACGATCAAAAATGCTTCGATGCACAACCTGAAAAATGTCAGCGTCGATATTCCCGAAGGCGTGATGACCGTCGTCACTGGCGTAGCCGGATCGGGCAAAAGCTCGTTGATTCGCGGCTACCTACCGGAGCTTTACTCGGTTGTGTCGATTGATCAAACGCTCACACGCGGATCGAAGCGCTCGAATCTGGCGACCTATACCGGCATGCTCGATGTGATCCGCAAACGCTTTGCGACGACGAACAAAGTCAGCCCGGCATTGTTCAGCGCCAACTCGAAAGGCGCATGCCCGGAATGCAGCGGCTTAGGGTTGATCTATACCGATCTCGCTTTCCTCGATCCGGTTGCGAGTACGTGTGAGGCGTGCGGCGGTAAACAGTTCACCGAGGAAGTCCTCGCGTATCATCTGGATGGCAAATCGATCAGTGATGTGCTGTCGATGTCGGTTGTCGAAGCGGCGGAGTTCTTCACCGATCCTGTGATCACGCGGACGCTGACGGCGCTCGTGGATGTCGGCTTGAGTTATCTCACGCTGCGCCAACCGCTGACCACACTCTCCGGTGGTGAGCGTCAGCGGCTCAAACTGGCGACCGAACTGGGCAACACGTCGCAGATTTATATCCTTGATGAGCCAACGACGGGACTGCACATGCAGGATGTCGATAACCTGATCGGGCTGCTCAATCGATTGGTGGATAACGGCAGTACGGTGATCGTGATCGAGCACAATTTAGATGTGATCGCACGCGCTGACTGGGTGATTGATCTCGGTCCGGGGGCGGGTCATGATGGCGGACGCTTGGTATTTTCCGGTGTTCCTGCCGATCTGATCCAACATGAAGAGTCGATCACCGGGCGATATGTGCGCGAACATCACGAATCGGCACTGCAAGCACAGGCGTAAGCATTTTATCCCTCACCCTGCTTAGGGTGAGGGTATTTTCACGCGCGAATCCGCTGACAGAACTCGATTCGTTCGCCATCCAAGCCGCGAATGTTGAAGTAATAAATCCCATGCTCCCAGAAGGGCAGAAAGACGGGCTTGTCTTCGAGCGGGGTGAATCCCCCGGCGCAGATGACCGCAAACGCGGCGTCAATATCTTTCACATCCAGCGCCATATGATCGATATGCCCATCCTGCCGCCTTCTGATCTCCTCAAGTTCTGCGCCGACGAGCTGGTAAAGCTCAAGGATGAAACCGTTCAATTCCATCATCGACACGCAGAGCGTACCACCTTCGCGGGGCAGTTCGCGGGTCATGACTTCCTTAAAGCCGAGGCGCGCATAGAAAGCCTTCGACGCATCGATATTCGTGACGGGAAGCCCGAGATGTTGAAAGCCCGTCAGGTTGTCTCCAAGCATGTGCGATGATCCTTCTCCGCCGCGCCAGCGTGTTAATCAGCGGCGGACTTGCCGAGTGTGTGAGGAATCTGCCGCCAATTTTCTTCAAAGCGTTCGATCCAGTTTTGCGTGAGCGGCGAATCGGTCAGCGTGATAAAAACATCGTGCTGCATTACGAGGATCGGCGCTCCGGCGCGCAGCACGTTTTCCGCCTGTTCGCGGCTGCGAATGCTTGCCGCGGCGATCTGCGTTTTGACGCTGTGCTGCTGATACATCGTGGTGATGTCGTGAACCAATTCGTAAGCGTCAACGCCCGCATCGACAATGCGCCCGATGTACGGCGCGACATACGCCGCATTCGCCCGCGCCGCGAGAAATGCCTGATTCAGCGTGGCGATCGTCGTGATCAGCGGCTTCAGGTCATCCGATGCCAGCCGTTTTGCCGCCGCCAAGCCATCCGGTGTGGCGACGAGTTTCGGGTGAATTTGAGGGGAAATTGCGCGCAGCGAGTCCATTTCGCGCAGGTACGCATCAACCGACCCGCCGTGAAGCTGAACGAATACCGGTACTGTGACCGACTCGCAGACTTGCGTAACGACGCTTTCGAGCGAGCGCCCGCCTGCTGTCCACTGCGCGATAATTGTCGGGTTGGTAGCGATGGCGTCAGCGAGTCCTTCGTTCGCTACGCGAATAACTTGATCGATTGTTCCTTCAATCCATAGTTCCATCATGATCCCTGTAGTTCTGAGTAAGGCATATCAGGTTCCGGTTATCTGCCCAAAAGCGCGCACAGCATTTTCGATGCCGTTTTCGGCGCGGATTTGTTCCCCGAAGGCGGCGGCACGCACGCGCATTTCTCGATCGGTTGTTAATAAGCGGATCGATTCGCTCAAGTTTTCGGCGGTCATTTTGTGCCGGAGAATTGGCGGCGGTGCAACTCCGAGTTCATGAATACGCCGCCCCCAATAGGGTTGATCGCCGATGTGTGCAACCACGAGCGAAGGAACTCCCGCACAAAGACCGGCGGCAGTCGTTCCTGCGCCGCCATGATGAATCACCCCCGCCATGCGCGGGAACAGCCAATCATGGGGCACACTATCGATCAAACAAATATTGGAGGGCAGATCATCGGCGCGCAAACCTGCCCATCCGCTGTGGATCACGGCGCGCTGACCTGTCTTTTCGACTGCCGCAAGCATCAGCTTGAGCATCGATTCGGGATCGCGGCTGGACATGCTGCCAAAGCCGATATACACCGGCGGATCGCCCGCATCAAGAAATGCTGTTAGTTCGGGCGAAGGCTGCCAATCGGGTGAACGATCAAGAAACCAGTAGCCCGTCACATGTAGATTATCGCCCCAATCCGGCGGATGCGGTGTAACGAGTGGACTGATTCCCATGAGCGTCGGTGCGCGATTCCATGCGCGCATAAAATCGACGGGGGTCGGTGGGCGCAGTTTCAGCGCGGAACGCACCGCCGCCGATGGAGAACGCAGCACGTTCGACATCATCACTTCGACGACGTAGCCGAAAATCAGGTTGATCAGGCTGTCGCCACGGGGGATCGGCGCATTCATGCCGGAAGCGCCGCTGCGGGTAGGCGTCCACGGCGTCATTGTGCCGACAATGTGCGTTTTCCCGCGTGATTCTGCTGCCGCGTTCATCGCTTCGACTGTCAGCACGCCGCTGATGAATACATCATAGCGGTCGAGCGCGGCGAGCATGTCCGGCACGACTTCGGCGGCGATGCTGTCCGTCATCCGCTTCATGCTGCGGATTTCCTCCATCGGGTTTTGATTTTCGCGATTGATCCAGTCTTTGCCGACATCTCCCTGCACAAGCGCTTCGACATCGACGCGGATCGGCTCGAATGGTAAGCCTTCGCTTTTCACCCATGACTCGAAGTTTTTGCCGACGGCAAGCGTAACTTCATATCCGGCGCGTTGTAACCCTTTGCCAAGTGCGATAAAGGGCTGCACATCCCCGCGTGATCCAAACCCGAACAACAATACGCGCATTTTTGATGCTCCCGGCGTGTCGGCTCGTTCAAACATGCCCCATTATAAATCTCAGGGCACTTTATGGAGAAACTCCTTTTTTCTGAAGAAACCCCTCCCCGCTGGCGCACTGGCAGGGGTGAAGGACAGGGCATGCCCTGTCCCTACAAGCAGAAGTAACGCCCGAAAAGTCAGCCGGTAAAGCACCCCTCCCCCACTCGCTTCGCTCGTCTCCCCTCCCCGAATTCGGAGAGGGGAGCAAGCAAAAGCACTCGCTAAAAGGGGT
>CALBRY010000295.1 GCA_937927665.1 uncultured Chloroflexota bacterium | reverse complement strand
TCGCTCAGTTTTAGAAAGGAATTCCCATGTCCACGACACCCGCGACACTGATTACCTTGACGTTACCCGATTCTGCCGATGAGTCCAAAACTGGCAACCTCCTCATCCAGCGCGGCGAACTCGCCCGCGTGCATCAGTTCACCTATTCCGAAATTGCGGACTTGACCGCCGTGATCGAAGACGCGCTCACCACGTTTGCTGCCGTCGAAGCCAATCCGCCTGTTGTTCCCGATTTGCCGCCACCGACTCCGCAGCCCGCCAAGAAAACCGAAAAGCCCGCGCCGCCGAGCGAACCGACCGTCGATATTCCGCTCAAGAAGGGGACGAAAGCGGTCAAGATCAACCATCTCAAGATCACCGGCGGGGAGACGGATGCTGCCGCGTACCGTCAGGCGGTGCTGCTGGCGGGCAAGCTGATCGATGGGAGATTGTGGGACGGTGATTCGCCGATCCGCATCGACGATGTGTACGCGCTGGCGAAGAAGCTCAAGCACCTGACCGAGCGGGATCTGTCACTGTTCACGCTAGAAGATTTTGTGCAAATCGAAAACACCTCAGAAGATGCAGCGCATTTGCTTGAGAGAGCAGACTTAAGATAACTGTTCAAATGCCCACTGGTATGAATAAGTAGTGCCCGCATTCGCTGTAAAGCTGAGGGTTGCAACATGCAGTCCAACTACAACTTGAAGCCTGTTGTGGCAGATTGCGATTGCGCCGCCATGCTGACCAAGCAGGTTTCCTTCTTGGTCATAGCGTGCGAGCAGAATTGCCTCTTGACTCACTTCGATATTTCCGCGCGGGACTAGCTCATTGTCAATCGTCATGCTGATAGAGCGGACGACTTCCTGATAGACATCGAAGCTGTTGGGACTCCAGAGCCGAAAGGTATCGACATCTATGCAGAACCATGTACCGGAAGCATGTTCAACCGGAACATGCCTGAGGACATCGGGAGTCGCTAATGGAACATTCCATAATTCCTCGGCAGAGTAAGTTGGATAGAACGGGTGTGAGTACAAGAGCGACATCCATTCCAAAGGGAATACGATCTCTACTGTAATCCAAATAAGCACCAATACCCCGCACCCGATCAGCAACACGAGGCGCAGTCGTTTTGACATCGTTATCCCCTGACTTTCGCTCTCCCTTCAGTATAGCCAGTGCCAAGTGTGACAAACGCATAATTTGAGGAGCAGAAAATGAGTGATACCCAACGCATCATCAAGATCGGCGCAACGCGGATCGTCGCGGATGCGTCGATGTCCGCGC
>CALBRY010000294.1 GCA_937927665.1 uncultured Chloroflexota bacterium | reverse complement strand
GATCGGCGGCGGGATCACCGGAGCAGGTATTTTACGAGAGGCGGCACGGGCAGGAGTGCGCGTTCTGCTCGTGGAAGCGAAAGATTTTTCGTGGGGGACTTCCAGCCGCTCCAGCAAGATGGTTCACGGCGGCTTACGCTACCTCAAACAATTCCAGCTTGGCACAACTTTTCATTCGGTGCGCGAACGTGAACAACTTCTCAAAGCAGGCGATGGGCTAATCACCCCGCTGCCTTTCTTGATGCCGATCTACGACGCTTCCGATAAGCTGATGTATCAACTCGGTTTATCGGTGTATGACTTGATGGCGGCACGGTGGGATCATCGCCAATACACACCAGACGAAATCGCACTATTGATCCCGCGTCTGAATCGCGACGGCTTGAACGGCGGTTTTTCGACCGAAGATGCACAAACGGACGACTCGCGGTTGGTCTTGCGCGTGCTTCAAGAAGCGATCAGCGCGGGCGGCACAGCGATCAACTATGTGCGCGCCGAAGGTCTGATCCAGACTGAAACAGGCGTGCGCGGCATCACGATCCGCGATGCTGAAACGGGCGCAACTGCCGATATTCACGCGCAAGTTGTGATCAACGCATCCGGCGCGTGGGTGGATCACCTGCGTAATCAACTGGGCGGCGAAAAGCGGATTCGCCCGCTGCGCGGCAGTCACTTACTTTTTCCCGCGTGGCGTTTTCCCGTCGCACAGGCGATAAGTTTCCTGCATCCGGCAGACCGCCGCCCGATCTTTGTTTACCCATGGGAAGGGGTGACGCTGGTCGGCACAACAGACATCGATCACGATGACGATCTCAACCTTGAGCCGCGTATCAGCGGCGAAGAAGTGGCGTATCTGCTTGCGGCTTGCCGCGCTCAGTTCCCCGGCGTGACCGTCGAAGCGGCGGACATCCTCAGTACCTTTGCTGGCGTGCGCCCGGTGATCGGCACGGGCAAAGCGGATCCCTCAAAAGAAGCCCGAGATCATGTGATCATGGTCGAAAATGGAATGGTCAGCGTGACGGGCGGCAAATTGACGACATTCCGCTTAATCGCGCTCGATGCGCTGCGCGCCGCTGCTCCATTCTTGTCACAACCGCTTACGCTCGACGAAAAAGCCCCACCGCTTGATCCGCTTCCGGCGATAGACAGCATGCCCACCCTTTCTAATGAGGATACGCGACGTTTACGCGGACGTTATGGCGCGTTTACCGTCGATCTGTCCACCGATCCCGCTTTACTCACGCCGGTAGGAGAAACGCGCACGCTGTGGGCAGAACTCTGTTATGCTGCCGAATACGAAGCGATTGTGCATCTCGATGATCTACTGCTGCGCCGCACGCGGATCGGGCTGTTGCTGCCACGGGGCGGTGAGGAACAGCTTGATCGTGTACAAGAAGTCTGTGCCCCCGTCCTCGATTGGGATGCATCACGCTGGATCATCGAGCGCGAACGTTATCTCGCGCTGTGGAAGAATCATTATGCGCCGCCAGCCGAAATCCCCGATTGGCGGCGATATTTGGAAAATGAGCAGCCTCCGGTTCGGAAACCGCGCCGCGTTTATCGAGTGGTCGCAGCAGCATCGGTGATCGCAGCAGCGGCGGTGATGATTCCGCGTATGCGCCGTCACCGCGCACGAAATTCTTGAAACAAAAAGACATCGTTCGGTGATGAACGATGTCTTTTTGTTATTGAGCGCTTCAACAAGCAGATCAGCCACCGGAGCCTGTGCTGCTGTCCGGTTCAGCCGTACTCATCTCTACGCCGCCCGCCAATCCCCGGAAATTGCTATCCCAGTTCGGGCTGGCAAGCTGGGTCGCAAAGAAACCTTCCAGTTCGGCGCGGAGCTGCATACACAGCGGGTCTTCGTCCATCAGCGCCGGGGGATTCAGATAAATGTAAGGGGTCGTCCCCATTCCCATATCAGCGGTCGCTTCCGGCTGCATCTGATCGTCACTCGATCCTGACGCCGGATCAGTCGTCGCCTGAGCTTCACCCGCGATCCCACCTGTTATGTTACTGGTATCGCCTGTGCCTGTGCTGCCTGCCGCATCGCCCGCCGTATTACCGGTTCCTGCGCCGCCGATTGTTCCCTGCGGCGTGTCCGTCATGGACATATCCCACAACGAGCCGTATTGACCATACTCGAAACCCGCCATATCCATGCCGGAAAGCGATGTGAAACCAAAATACCGCTGTGCCAATCCTGCCAGCAGAATCAGGGTCGAATCACAATTCACCCGACCTGTACCCTGCCCCGCTCCAGTATCCTGTGCTGCCAGCGGCAAAATACCAACCGCCAGAACCAGAATCAGCGCGATCCCCAACGAACGCAGTTTATGGACACCGTTCATATTGGAACCTCTCCTAAAAATCGTATGGGCAAGGCAAAATCACCTTGTTCTGTTACCTTACTCGATGCACACTCGGCGCTGATGGGCGGGTGAGATGATTTTCTGCTCACTCGGTTCACCTAACATTTTTTGCCATTGGAATACGCGCGCGTAGGAATAAAAAACCGGAGCATCTGCTCCGGTTTTCGACGAGATTATATGGACTAACTGCGATCGGTTACTCGCGTACGGTCGTTTGCAGAGCTTCCGGCACATCACGTGTACCGACCACACCGCCGATGCTTGCTGCAAATGAGCCGAGCATCATCAACAGGAACAGCGCGCCGCCAATCGTTGCCAGCGTATTCGTGAGCTGTTCGCCCACCTGCCGCGCCGTCTGTTCGGCATCATCGCGCACTGTATTGAACGCTGTCGTCCAGCGGTCAAGCTGCGCGTTGGCTTCTTCAGCCGTCAGTCCGGTGCGTTCGCTGATGAATGTAACCAGTTCGTCACGGGTGGCGGGATCATCCTGTGTGCCATTCAAGAAGTTGAACACGCGGCTGTTGAACTCAAGTTCTTCCAGCGAATTAAACGTGCCGCCCACCGCCCCTGTGTCTTCGGTTGTTGTACCAGTCTCGCCCGTACCATCCCCGGTTCCGGTCGTCGTGGTTGACCCCTGAAGAAGCTGGCGTGCTTCTTCGCCTATCGCATCCGAGGTTAGCCCGCTGAGGTTCATCCGATCCGCCACTTCTGGAATCGTTTGGATAGCGCCCTGAGTCAGAATAGTTACACCCTGTCCCACTGCGCCCGTCAGCCCGTTGATCAGGTTGCCCAGTCCACTCGCTACGAGGGTAAACACAAGCAGAGTCGAAACCGCCCATGTCACCAACCCGTGCAGCAAGCCGTTACCATGACTATAGGTATTGGCGAGATAGCTCGCCGTCCAACCGCCCGCGAACAGCGCCAGCAGTCCCGTACCTGCAAACCAGAGAACCGCCGCTGTACCGAACCCGGGTTCAATCGGGTTGCGCTCGCTGATCGGGTTAATCGTCGATGCGCCGATCGCCATGCCAAGCATATTCAAGCCGATCTGCGTCACCACCGTGATAACAACCCCCGCCAGAATTGCGCCCCAAGAAACATCGCGGCGGCTAAAGACGAGTGTTTCACTTTCGACAATTTCCGTCGTGCGCGCCGCCGGACGAACCGGATAGTTTGAACGCGGTGTATCCATCGCTGCCATTTACGTTTTCTCCCGGTAATTAAGTCGTTTGTCTACTCCTCTTACTTTACAGACTTCGGGGCGCGGGTTGAGGGTCAATCAGCCAAGCGTCACTGTCTCGGGTGGGTGATTGCAAACGTGCCATGTGGGGGTGACATCCATAGTCCAAAGATCAGCGCACCAACCATCAACTATCCCACTAAGTGACCTAGCCTGATCCGAACGAATGGAGCATGGCGGCACAGGGACATCCCTCTACAATGGCATTAACCCATCGCTAAGACTCGTGAAAGGGCATTTATGGGGGACAAACCGGAGTCGTTAATGCCGATCACAGTGATGGTGGTCGATGACCAAGATTTGATCCGCTTTGGGCTGCGCCTGCTGATCGAAGGTGCAGCCACGCTGCGATTGACAGGAGAAGCACGCAGCGGTTATGAAGCAGTGAAACTGTTTGAACGGATTCGACCAGATGTGACGTTAATGGAGATCGTGACGCCGGAAATGGACGGGATCGAGGCGATCAAGGCGATCCGGCGCATTGATGAAACCGCCCGCATTATCGTCCTCTCAAATTTCACGGATGGGGGGATCGTGCGCGCCGCATTCGAGGCGGGTGCAATGAGCTATGTGAGCAAGGATATCGCCGGAGATATGCTTGTGCGTGCCATTGAGGACGCATTTTATGGAAAACCGACGCTTGCGCCAACAGCGGCGCAGGAATTAATCGAAGCGCTGCGAGGCGGTGACGATGCTGAAACGAAGCTCACCCCCGCTGAGGTCGAAGTCCTCAAATGTGTCGCGCAGGGGTTGAGCAACATCGAGATCGCGTCCAAACTGGTTGTCAGCACCTCAACCGTCAAAAAACATGTGAGCAGCATTCTCACCAAACTGGAAGTTAGCAACCGTGCCGAGGCGTCCGCGTGGGCAGTGCGTCATAAACTGATCGACCTGTAAGACGGGTTAGATCGACCGCATCGCGCCGCCATCTACGCGTAAACTCGCGCCGGTGATATAGCTCGCCGCCGGTGAAAGCAGGAACGCCGCCGCCGCGCCAAATTCGTCAATGCTCCCCAACCGCTTGAGCGGAATCTTGGCGGCATTTTCAGCGCGCACCTGTTCAACTGTTTTCCCTGTTCGCGCCGCCGCTCCTTCGTCAAGCTGCATCACGCGATCCGTATCAATGCGACCGGGGATCAGGTTATTGACCCGGATACCATCCCCTGCCAGCTCATCCGCCAACGTTTTGACCAACCCTGCTACACCGGAACGCATCACAGTGGATAAGCCCAAGCGCTCAATCGGCTCTTTGATGGACGATGAGGTAATCGTCAAGATCGCGCTTCCTGCGCTCATGTACGGCAGTGCGGCGCGGATCATGCGGACAGCACTCATCAGCGTGAGTTCAAACGCGGTGCGCCACTGGTCATCGGTCACATCACGGATCAATCCTGCCGCCGGACCGCCAGCGTTAATCAACAGCGCATCGATCGTCCCCCACATATTCACGGTTGAATCGATCCAATGCTGAATTTCATCGGGATGAGTGACATCGCAGGTTCTATACATCACTTCGGCGCGTGTTTCGTCGATCAATGAACGCGCGGCAGAAGCGATTCCTTTTTCGTCGCGGCTGCAAATCGAAACGCGCGCGCCTTCTGCCGCCATCATGCGCGCTACGCCGTATCCTAAGCCCTTACTCGCCGCGCTGATGAGCGCAACCTTTCCTTGTAATCCTAAGTCCATTCGCAATCATCCTTTGCACTTTTATTCATTGAGGCAGCTATCACCCCAAGATAATCACAAGAGAGTATAACAAACAACTCTTACATTGCGCCGTACCTGATTAGGGACTACACTGTTTAAGACAATTACACGCAGCAAAGAAGTCATCTTCTTAACGAAGGCACGACGATGAGTTCCGCTCCAACAAACAAAAGGTTGGGCAACTACCAACTTGGCAAAGTGCTGGGTTCTGGCGCGATGGGCAAGGTGTTTGAGGCATACCATCGTTTTGATGGTCGTCATGTTGCCCTCAAGGTAATGCACGATAACTGGGCACGTGATCAGCAAATGCGCGACCGTTTCTTGCGTGAAGTTCGGCTCCTGCAAGTGGCGCAGCACCGCCATATTGTTCCGCTGCTTGATTTTGGCTGGCAGGACGAAGTGCTGTTCCTTGTGATGGCATTCATCGACGGCGGAACACTGCGCGACCGCATGGATCACGAGATGTTCACACCTGTTGCAGTCGGGGAAATCTTACAACCGCTTTCCGAAGCGCTGGATCACACCCATTTACACGGGATCGTTCATCGTGATCTAAAACCAAGCAATATTTTGATCGACAGCACAACCGGACACCTTTACCTGAGCGATTTTGGCTTGAGCAAGCGCCCCGGTTTGGATACCAACCTGACCTCGATCGGGATGATCGTCGGTACCCCGTATTATATTTCCCCCGAAGCCGTTCTGGGCGAAGACCTCGATCAGCGCTCGGATGTGTACAGCCTCGCCGTGATGATTTATCAACTGCTGCTCAACCGCGTGCCATTTGATATGGGCGATAACGACACAACCATGTTCGCGCATGTTCATGAAACCGTACCACTGCCAACGCAACTACGCGGCGATTTTCCACCGGCGATCGAAGCTGTTTTACTCCGCGCCTTGGAAAAAGACCGCTCGATGCGTTACGGATCGGCGGGCGAATTTGCGGCATCTTACCGAGACGCAATGGCATCACTCGACGAGACAAGCGCAAATACGCGTTTTGGAGAAACAACGTAACCCGCGAAACTTCAGCATTTCATCGCTGATTTCGTGATCATTGAGCCGCTCAAAAAGCGGCTCTTTTTTTGCCATGCGATCACGGTCATAACATCGATTCTCTGTCATATGTTTAACTTGTGAGATTTGATCAGTATTTCGTCCAGTTGGCGATAATTGCGGTCAACCGCCGCTAAATTCAGGTTACAATTCGTTAAAGAACTTACGTCCGATGCGATTTCAGTTCATCGCGTTAGATTGCATCCAGCCTGAAAGGTGGCTATGATGCGCTTAATCATTCTTGACGACACCGACAATAATGCGCGTCTGCTGGTTACTCCCTATTGGTTCGCTGATAGTTCATTTGAGATTCACCGTGTTTCCACGGTAGATGATGCCGCTGCCTATCTGACATCGCATTCGGTCGATGCGGTACTACTCGATCAAGGGCTTCCTGAGAATACCGTCATTCAAGCGCTGGATTTGATCAATGCGCGCTTCTCTACGCTTCCCATCGTGGTTATTCGCCAGAAGGATGATCCTGCCGCAGAAGGTCAGGCTTTCGCACATGGCGCTCAAGATTACCTGTACGAAACCGAACTAACTCCCAGCTTGCTGATCCGCTCATTCCGCAGCGCCATCGTGCGCAAACGGTTTCAAGCGACAGTCGCGCCAGCGACGGAAATCAGCATTGATGAAAATCCGCATGAAAACGAAAGTGATTACTTAACCCTGCTTCAAGCGGCTGTGCAGCAGAGCTATGATGCCATCATCATCACGAATACGAATCACGTCATCACGTTCGTGAATCAGGGATTCACACGTCTGACCGGTTATTCGAGTGACGAAGCAATTGGCACTAGCCCGATGCGCTATGTAGGTGTTAACACGGAAACAGACACGCTCGCCCAAGCCGCTAAGAAATCTTGGGGCGAACCCCACACCCACACGCGGATCGAGATCCAACACAAAGACGGCGCGCAGGTGATCGTCGAATGGTCAGCCGCGCCAATTCGCAGTAAGACGGGTGAAATCACCAGCTATGTCACCATCGCGCGTGATGTCACCGAACGGGAGCGCGCCGAAACCGCGCTGCGCGCCAATAAGGAGCGCTACTACACTCTGCTAGAAGGCATCGACTCGATCATCGCAGTATTCGCGGCAGATGGTCAGATCATGTATGCCAATACCAGCGCTGCCAAGGGTTTGGGAACGACACCGGACGAACTGATCGGCAAGAATATGCACGATGTGTTTCCTCCATCGCTTGCGGAGCAGCAGCTTGCCAACATTCGGCGGGTCATCGAATCGGCTGAAGGCATCATCAACGAAGCGCCAAGCCTTTTCCAAGATGAAGTACGCTGGTATCGCACGAGTATTCAACCTGTACGCGATGCATCCGGCAAGGTCACATTCGCGCTTGTGAACGCGATAGACGTTACGGCGATACGACAGACATCCGACGCGCTGCGCGCCAGCGAAGCAAAATTCCGTGCCTTAATGGAAACCGCACCGGAGGCGGTGATCATCGCCAACGCGGCTGGACAGATTGTGCTGATCAACGAACAAGCGCAGTCGCTGTTCGGATACCGACCGGATGAACTGACGGGCAAATCGATTGAGTTTCTCGTTCCAGAAGCGAACCGTCAAGCGCATATTCACCAGCGTATCGAATACATGCAAGACCCGAATGCCAGGCATCGCAAAACGCGCATCGTGATGCAAGCACAGCACAAAAACCGAAATATTATTCCGATCGAAATCGGATTCGGCTATCTGTCTGTCGATGGCAACAAGATCGTTGTTTGTTTTGTGACAGAAATTACCGAACGTGTTCAGGCGCAGACAACCCTCAGATATCAAGCGAATCTGCTTAATCAAGTCTCTGATGCGATCATCGCCACAGACGCCTCGTTAAAAATCACAGCATGGAACAACGCAGCGTCCCTGATCTACGGGTGGACAGAAAGCGAAGCCCTCGGTCAAAATGTTGACCAACTGCTCAAAACAGAGTGGTTGGAAGATACGAAGGAAAAAGCGCAGGCAGTTATCATCAATACCGGACAGTGGCATGGTGAAGTCAGCCAGCATACGAAATCCGGTCGGCGGCTCTATGTGATGGCATCGGTCAGCTTGATGCATGAAAACGGTCGAATGACCGGCGGTGTCACTGTCAATCGAGATATCACAGCGCGCAAGCGTCATGAAGTCTTGCAAACGCATATCTCCCAAACATTAGAGGCAATTGCGGATGGTCACGACATCGTGAACATCCTCCGAATGCTGGCGCTCGCAGTTGAAGAATTCGAGCCGGAGATGAAAGTCTCCGTGCTACTCTTGGATCGCAGTACGGAGACACTCCATCATGGTGTCGCGCCGAGTTTAGCGCAATCGTATACAGGCGCGATTGATGGCTTCCACATCGGCTCAGGGGCTGGTTCATGTGGTACCGCCGCATACGAAAAGCGCTTGGTCGTTGTTGAAGATATCGCCACGCATCCCTACTGGGTACGTTTTCGCGATCTAGCGCT
>CALBRY010000293.1 GCA_937927665.1 uncultured Chloroflexota bacterium | reverse complement strand
GAAGGAAGAATCAGCGCGTGGGTTGATACGGTGATACCTGTTCCGGCGCTGATTCGTGAGGCGTTTGCGTCGATCATCTACAGCATCCCAGGCACGGTACTGGCTGCCGCACGCGCCCAAGCGATTGGGTCAGAGTATTTTCAGGGCTTCGGCGGCGGGCGTACCGTTGATTGGGCGCAAGGCGCAAGTCGCATCTATGACAGCAACATGATCGAGGATTTGCGACCGTGAGCGAAGCGTTCACCCCGCGCTATGTGTGCGTCGGCAGCATTTTCATTGACGACATCGTCTTTCCTGACGGAAGGACGAAAATGGCAGTTTTGGGCGGCGCGGGAACCCACGCGGCGGCGGGAGTCGCCGTGTGGGGAGAACGTCCCGGCTTGATCGCCAACGCGGGAACGGGCATGCCGGAAAGCGCTTTGCAGCAGCTTCAGCGTGATTTCGATCTGGCGGGTGTGCAGCAGGTCGATGTTCCACAAGGGCGCGCATGGCAAATTTTCGAGTGGGATAACCGCCGCACCGAGATTTTCCGTACCGAGAATATGGCTCCGTTCGCGTTCTTTCCTGATCCCGAACGCATTCCAGAGGAATATACTCACCCAGAGGCAGCCACGGTTTTACGCGGCGCGGTCGGGGCGCGGAAATGGCGCGCTTTCTATCGCGATATCATCATGTTGTGGGAGCCGGATTCGCTGTACATGGATGCTGCGAATCTGCCGGAATACCGCGAAACGCTCACGCTGCCGGAGATCATCTCCCCGAATTTGATCGAATCGCAGCGAATTTACGGAATCGACGACGCGCAGACGATCCTGCGCCAGATGATCGATGATGGTGCACATATTGTCGCGCTGCGGATGGGCGAACAAGGATCGCTTGTCGCGGCAGAGGGAAAGACGGGCATGATTCATATCCCGCCGGTTCCCGTGCCAGAGATCATCGATCAGACGGGTGCGGGAAACTGCTACTGCGGCGGATTTGTCGTGGGCTGGAATCGTACCCGCGATCTCAAGCTGGCGGGCTGTTACGGCGCGGCGGCGGCTAGTTTCGCATTGGAAACCTTTGGGCTTGCCAATTCGGCAGGCGCGGACATCAGCGAAGTGCGCGAAGCGCGTTTGCAGTGGGCGATTGATCACGCGCAGATGGTTTGATCATCTCTAGATCACGACGGAGAGGGCGGGTTTAGCTCAAGCCGCATTTGCGGGAGCATCCGCCCTTTTTGAATCCCCGACTCGCGCTGTGCGAACGTGACCGCGCCAAACCGCACATAAAACGCTTCGGCATTCGGATCACTTTCCCATTCCATCCGGCGATAACCGAGTGAGCGCGCCAAGTCAATCGCGTGGTGCATCAACTGAGCGCCGAATCCTTTCCCGATCCGTTCCGGCAGAACAAACAGACTCTCCAACCACATTACGCCGGGAATGGGTTCGTGCATTTGATAATACCCGGCGATTTTTCCGCCTGTTTCGATCAGGTAGATATGCTCCGTCTCAATATGTTCAACCGACACCTTGAGATAGAGCAGCGCCTTTTGCATGAATTCCTGACTGTAGCCCCAATACGCTTTTGAGCGAATTGTGAGAGCGGTCAGTTCCGCCGCATCGTCGGGGCGAGCGCGGCGGAGGATCGGTTCGCTCAAGAAACCCCCTCATCGAGCTTGACTGCTGTGAGGGCGTAAATCAGCGCTGTTTCAATCAAGCTGTCAATTTCGACGTACTCATCCGGGGCGTGTGCATTTGCGCCGTGCGCGCCAAATCCGCATACCGTCGGGATGCCGCGTTCGATCAAGAGATAGCCTTCATTTGCTGGACCTGCCGCGGTGCGAGGGGGTTCAATTCCGGTGGCTTCAAGGGTCGATTCTTCCAGCGCTGTGAAAAGCGCCGCGTGTTCAGGACTAACCGCCGCCGGAAGCTGCGCGATTACATCGACCGTGAAACGCAGTTTCGGGTGATGGCTCGAAACTTGCTCGATCGCTTGATCGATCCATCCGCGAACCTCGGATGCATTGGTTTCGGGGATTAGACGCATATCAACCGTCGCGGTGCATCGATCCGGCACGATGTTCGGCGATGTTCCGCCCTCAATCGTCGTTCCGGCGCTGATCATGGTGCGATACTTTTCAAAATAGCGCGTTCTGGAATAATCCGTTTTGCGATCTTCAAGCAGCAGCAGCAGGCGTGCCATCGCTGTAACCGCGTTCGCACCGATGACGCCTTCCTGGGTGGCGCTAAAACCGGGATGCGCGGACTCTCCGTAACAGGTGATTTTGCAGCGGTACACGCCGCGATGCCCGACGATGACCTCACGCCCGCCGTAGCAGTAGATCGCGCCTTTCCCTTTGAGCAGTCCGTTTGTGTGCAGCCACTTGATCCCCAACGTGCCGATTGCGCCACTTTCTTCATCGGGAACACCGATAAATCGCGCAGACCCGCGCAGTCCGCCCCATTGTTTCAGCACCGCCAGCGCGATCAATGCCGCCGCCATGCCGCCTTTGGTATCAATCGCACCGCGTCCGTACAGTTTGCCATGAGCCGTCACGCCTTCAAACGGCGGGTATGTCCAGCGGCTCGGATCACCCGCCGGGACGGTATCCAGATGCCCCGTGAGCAGTAAACCGGGTTCGCCCTCTCCCACCTGTACGATCACGTTGGGGCGGCGTGCGTCTATACCCACAATGTGAGATTGGAGATGTTGATCCTGCGCCCATGCGTGGATTACTTGAGCGGCGGCGATCTCGTCATCCGCACCGTTTACGCTCGGCGTCTGAATCAGCTTACGCGCAAGTGCGATGATTTCCGGTTGAAATGGCGCTAACAGTTCACGAAACACGGGCAGAAGATCAGACATGAGATAAATTCCCGGCAGCAGAGAACGAAATCAGCGCTTATTATACAGTGACCTATACGGCGTCCCTACGCTTGATCGGTGGGATACAGATAGTTCGAGTACGCCGGGAAAATTCATGCCAGAATCGCATCATACGTGATCGTCACCTTGAGTTTTTTCGCATGAGGAGAACCGATGAAAAAGCCTCGCTTGCTTCCGATCATGATTTTTGCCGTGTTCGCACTGTTCTTATGGATGCTGTATCTGCCACTTTGGGCACAGCCCGATAGTCAGGATGAACAGCCGGGTGATCGCATTTACGGGCTGATCACCGTCGATAATGCCGAAGTCCGCGTCGGTCCCGATTTCGCGTATGACTCAGTTGGACGTTTACCGCTCAACGCATCGGTTGAAATTCTGGGACGCGCGGGGGATTTCTACCGCTCATGGGATGGTCGCCAGTGGCTGCAAATTGTGTACGGCGATCGCAATGCGTGGGTGTATGCCCGTCTCGTCCGCACCAGCGAAGCGTTTAATTCGATTTTCCCCACAGGAATGCTGCTCCCGCGCAATGCTGATGGACGTGTGCCGGAAGTGTTCAATCTTTCGACTTATATTTGCGATCAATGGGTGGGTGATATGACGCTCACGGGGAATTTCATGGCGGGCGATCAAACGCTGACGGTCACCTATCCCGGACTTCAAGGCGCAAACGTCTACAGCGTGATCGTGATTGATCCGACGGGATTCCGCACCGCCTTTGACAGCGAAACGACAACCGCCGAAATCGAACTCGCGCGTTTGCCCTCGATGGCGGGGACATATACATGGCGTGTCGCGCCATATTGGACAAGCAGCACCTATCGTTATAACTGGCAGCAGGTGTGTTTGCTCCGCACGGGCGGCACGTTTGAAAAACCGCTCACGGGGTATCCGGCAACAGCGACAGCACGGGCGGCGGGAGGATGAAACGAAGGTGAAAGGTGAAAGGGGCAGACCGCGATTCCGGCTTTCTTTCACCTTTCACCTTTGCACTTCACTCGTTATTCGTCACTCATCACTGCTTTACCGGATAATGTCCTCAACGTTTTGAAGTGTCAAAACTGCCGCATTGAATATATTCGCGGCGTTGATCGCGCTGTTGCGCGCCGTCATCACCACTTGAATATTGAACGCGCCGCACACGGTGAGGAGTTCGATGGAAGTGTTCAACAGGATATTCGCATCCCCTAAACGCGGCACGATCCGCTGAAGCTCCGGCAGTTCGCGCACATCCTGAGGGGTATAGAGATAATCCAGCACGAACGGCGGCGGTTCACATGGCATGGTTGTTCCCCGGCTGACCGTGAACCAGAACCCCGATAATCCGATCGAAACATCACGCTGCACCGTAATGTATTCGCGCAAGCGCTGCACCTGCTCAAGCTGAATTTCCGGCGGAATGATAAACACGTTGACAGAAGGAAGCGGCGGCAGCCCCGGCTTGACCGCGAGAGTCATCACATCAAAGCCTGCGCTGAAGTTGTAGTTACTCACCCAGCCTTCCGTACCCAGATAGCTGACATACAACCATGTGCCATCTTGATTGCGATAGATGACGGGCACGACGGCGAAGATCGGGATCAACCCGATGGCGTTATTGGCGACTGTCGGATCGGAACGCAGATTTGCGTTTTCGATCATTTCGACCGCGTAGCCCGGATCACGGGTGAGAATCTGTGTCCCTGTCGCGCCCGCCCGCAGTTCGGTAAGCGGAAGCGATGTACGCTCGAAGTCGTAATCGAGCATTTCGTAGTAAATCCAGCCGAGATTGGTCATCCGGTACGGGCGGCGCACTTCCAGCCAGAACCCATCAAGACTGCGCCCGACGACTTCAAGGCTTTCGTCTTCAAAAACGGAGGCGACTGGCTCTGCGTCTTCAACAGGCAGAACACGCACGAACGCGCTTTCGACATCCACTTCTGCGCGAGGCAGGCGCGGCGCAGCGGGTTCTGCGGTCGCTTCGGCAGTGGATTCAGCGGCTTGGCGTGGTGTGGCGCTCGGCAGTGGATCAACTCCGTCATCCTGAGCCGCAGCACCGAACGCCAAGACCAGCAAACCCACCAATATGATCAAGATCAGTTTTGCGGTGCGCATCTCTCCCCCTTTACGGTTCGGTCACGAACCACTGATCGAGATTCCAGAATGGATACTGAGGATACGGCGCGAAGTTTTCGACCCCCGCCCGCACCGCCAGCATCTGATCGACGACGAACAGCCATGCATACGGCTGATCTTCCTGCAAAATCACCTGTGCTTGACGATACAGGTCAGCGCGGGCATTTAGATCGCATGTGGGTTCGGTGCGCGCGGCGCTCAGAAGCGCTTCGACTTCGGGATTTGCGTATGAGCCGTAATTGCCGTTGAAGTCGAAATTATCTCCCGCCGCAGTAAACAGCATGTACTGATCTGGTTCGACCGGGTACGACTCGACAAAAACGCGAAACACCGCGTCAAATAACTGCAACTCCCCGATTTGACTGATGTCATCGGTACTGTTGACGTTCACAGAGAATCCGATGCGGCTCAACTGCTGACTGATCAAAGAGATGATGATTCCATAACGCGAGACATCGGGATACCACAAATCGAATACCAGTTGATCCCCTTCGTTGGCATACAGGCATCCAAGACACTCGCGTACACCATCGCGGTTTTCATCGATCCATCCGGCTTCGATCAGCAGGCGTTCCGCTTCAACCGGATCATACGGAACAGGCGCAAGATCAGGATTAAACGCCCATGAGCCGGGAACTTGATTAGCAGCCATGACGGTTCCGTAACCATAAACACTTGCGTCAATCAGCGCTTGGACGTCAATACCAAGCTGAACCGCGCGGCGCACACGCACATCCCCGAAAATCGGGTGAACACCTTGATCGATCGGATTGCCATCATCATCAAACGCAGTATAGGGACTGACGAAGGGGCTAGCGACATTGAAATTAATCGCGTACCACGTACTGCCCGGATAGGTGACCAAGTCCACTTCACCGCGTTCGGCTGCCGCCGTTAGGTCCGGGCGGCGCTCAAACAGTGGGTTGCTGGTGAAATTCAGTTCACCGCGCAGAAAACGGTCGATTTCTTCGTCACGGTTCGGCACGTTGACGTACTCGTAAGCGGTGCCGCTGTCGCTGATCAACCGAATCGAATCGTTCGAGTTGATATCTTCGAACCGCATCCCAACCGGACTGGCGGTGACGCTCGGCTCACGGTTGAAGGGATGTGTCAATAGGTACGTGTAATCGTACTGAAAATCGCGTGTGTTCGAAGTCGTCACCGTGTCCGCATAGTTCGGGTCAAACACATGCGCCGGAATGATCGGCGTATTGACATCGGTAATGCCGCGGCACGCCGCCGGATCACGGAAGATGTAGCGGATGTGAAAGGTATCGATCAGTACTGCCTGCGTGAATGTTCCCTGCGTTTTCCCATAGGCATTATTCACAAGACGCGACGCCGAAAAGCTGAACAGCGCATCGTGAGCCGTGATCGACGTGCCATCACTCCATGTCAGGTCATCGCGCACATAGACATCAAGCGACGGCGGATCGCTGTCGTAATTCACTTCCCACCGCTCCGCGATTCCGCCAAACGCTCCCGGTATTCCCATCTCCAAATCTATGCCGATCAAGTACGGGAACAAGAGATTCGTGATGCGTGTGCAAGCCGTCGTCTCACATAGAAGCGGGTTGAAGGTGGTAAAGTTCTCCGCTCCGGCGGGATTGCCTTCCGTAACAACGCCTCCGGCGGGCGAGTCTTGCGCGCTCACGCCGATCACGCCGCAGAGCAAGAGCACAACGAACACGAAACCGAATCTTCGGGCGGTCATTGGCTCATCTCCGCGTCAGGAATGCTAACCACGTCGCAAAGCTCCCGGTTTCTGCGGCGCTTTCCAAACCGCCCATCACCTCGATAGGGCTGCCATTCGGGTAGCGCGCCGCTTCGCCAGCGCGTGACCGGTATGCTTCAGCGTCGATGAGCGCGAGCGCGGTGTAGATCGCGCTGCGAGTCGCATACACGGCGGGATACTCCGGGTCGATCAAGAGCGCGCTGTCGATATCGAACATCGCAAGATCGTAATTGCCTTCCGCCGCATGGACGACGGCACGGTTGTTATACGCCGATGCGTCATCCGGGTTGAGCGTAAGCGCAACTGTAAAATCACCGAGCGCAAGTCCGAAATTGCCCTGCACCGTATACAGCATTCCGCGATAGTTGTACGCCAGCGCGAGTGCGGGATCGAGTTCGACGGCACGGTTGAAGTCCGCCAGCGCCAGCGGATCGGCACGCTGCGCGAAGAAGGCGTAACCCCGGTTCATAAATGCAGGCGCATACGTCGGGTCAGCGAGAATTGCACACGAGTACGCCTCGATTGCCGGGGTGTAATCTTCATCGGCAAACGCCGCATCGCCAAGCCCGATAAAGAATGGAGCGACCGCATCTGTCCTTATCGAGAGCGCGCCCGCCGTCCGCTCGGTCAGCTCCCGGCAAGATTCGACGGTTACCCCGCTCGGATCAGGTGTGGCGACGGGTTCAGGTGATTCCTGAGCGGCGGCAGTGAACACGCCGATCAGGAATATCAGAATAATCAGAGGGAGGGACGAGGCGAACCTCGTCCCGATCAGACCAGTTCGGCGCATATCGCCTATCCTTCCGGCGCGAAATCCGCGACCAGCAACCATGTCCCGTCGTCGAGCCGCAAATCAAACGTGAAGCGCGATTCGAGCGCGCCTGCTGCGCTTTGAATACGGAAATCACCATTCGATCCGGTCAAACGCAGATACGCCTGATAATTGTCGAGCGCAAACGCCGAATAGATGATCCCCAACAACGCGTAGGGCTGCGCTTCGATAAGGTCATAATCGCGGATCGGCGGCGTTCCTTCTTCACGTTCGGGATCGAGCAAGTCCGCAAGTACTGCATCGATTCCAGTCGTCTCGATCGCTTGCTGAAGATCCGCGATTGCGAGTTCGTATTCACCCTGAAGCGCATACACAACCGCGCGGTTGTTACGAGCCACGACCGAACGCGAATCAAGTTCGAGCGCTTGGTTAAAGTCTGCTAACGCCTCGTCATATTCGCGCTGGAGCGTATAGACGATCCCGCGATTGTTGTAGCCGGATAGGTCAGTCCCATTCAACTGAATGGCGCGGGTATAGTCTTCAAGAGCGCGTTCATAATCACTGCGCTGGGTGAGGACGAGCGCGCGCGCCATATACGCTGGCGCATAATTCGCGTCGATCTCGAAAATCACACAGGTAAAACTGTTGATCGCCCGCGAAAATTCGCCGCTGGCATAGTAGCCCAAACCTTCGCCCATGTAATAACTGGTGCGAATGTCGTCCGGCTGACCGACATAATTGAGGCAGATCGGCGGAACGGGCGTTGGGGTGGCATCTTGCGCCAGCGCGGGAACGGCAGTCGCCAGAAGGGTCAGCGCCGCGACGATCAGGATGAAGGGACGTTTCATAGTTCGAGTTCTCCTCTGATTACGTGACGATCAAATTAAGGATTGCTGCCGCTCAAGATTTCGTTGACTGGATCGCGGCGGCGCAGCGGCGCGATCAACGAGGAAACGAGTACGAGATCGCGTCCAGCACTGTCAATTTCCTGAAACGCGGTAACGACCTCCGTTTGTGTGATGAAAAATTGATCGGCGGGTCGGCTGCACGCGTCGGCGAACAGCGAAATCGCCCGGTTGACGCGATCAATCGCGCTGCGAAGCGATCGCACCAATGGCGCAAATACAGGTTCGCTGGCAAGTTCGGCATCCAGTGCGCGGCTGGACTGCACATAAGACGGGATTACGCCGCACGAGACGCTTTCACCGACGGAAAGCCGCACCCAAATGCTGTTGATCTCATTGAGACGCCGATATGTGGCTTCAATGTCTGCCTCCAGTTGATCCGCGGCGCGGCTGTAGCCGTACATGTAAGCAGTATTGAAGGTGTCCTGTCCGAGCCGCACGATCCCCAACGCCCATGAACCTGTCCAGTACAGCGTGCCGCGATAATTGATCTGCACCCAGTAGTAATAACCGTCGCCCAAGTGCGCTGTAATTTCGACGGTATCATCTTCGGGCGCATAGCAGCACAGATCTTCCGGCGTTACCTGACGGTAGTAGAGCGGTGTTCCTGCCGGGACGAATACCTGATTCCGGTAAATGCGGACGAACGGTTCGGGATCAATCCCATCGATCGGAAGCTGAACGATATCACCGCTCCACACGAGCAGTTCGGAATAAATCCAGCCGTTCTGCCCCTCGTACTGCACCTGTATCCACGATCCGCGTGTATCACGTCCGATCGCGGGCATGGTCACTGCCGGATCGATCACCCGGTAGCGCTGGAACGCCTGACCGGGACCTGCGCGGAACGATACGAAATCTTGAGTTGTCACCCAGACTCCAGTGTCCGGCGCGGGTTGGGGAGTTGGCGTGATCTCCCCTTCCTGAGCCGCCGCCGCTCCAGCGATGAGCAGGAGCACCGCAATAAGGATCAGTGCGCGCATCGCCTCCCCTTTCATGGCATCCACCATACGATGAAGTGATCAATGTCGAGCGCCCGCGTCCCAACGATCTCTGTTAGGCTGTCTGTCTCGGTATCCAGAATAAAAGTACGGGGTCGCGCCGTTTCCAAGCGCCCGCCTTCGTCTGGTACGACGAAGCGCATGAACATATAGCGCCCATCCGGTGACCAAACGGGCGTGGTCGATGGATAATTTGTCCCTTCGATACCGGGGATGCAGAGATAACGGAATTCGCCTGTTTCACGATCCCAGATTCGCAAGACGGGGATGCTTTCGTCCGCATCGAGTCGATCCTCAAGCTCATCGGATGTTAGGTCATGTGCCCACGCTGCACGGTAGCGTCCATCCGGTGACCAAATCCCATCGGGGAGGAAATCCATGCGGGAATGGGTGCGCTCAGCGACGTTATAAACGAATACGTCGTTGATTCCCGGCAGGTAGTAATAGAGCGTATCGCCGCTGGGATGCCATTCATGCGAGATGTAGTTATTCGATGGATCGGACAGGCGCGCGAAGTAATCCACCGTGCCGGTGGTGCGGTTGATGAGATAATACTTGTATCCTGTTCCGCCCAACGTGTTAAAACTCTGCCGACCCAACACAATCTCGCCGCTCTCCGGCTGCTCGCCGACAATATCAACCGGAAGCTGATTGAGCTGCAACCCGCCGCGCGGTTCAAATGGTTCGGAATATTCACCAGACTCGACATCGTAGGTTTGGATCAACGAAACCGGATCGCGCCGATCGGGTAGATACCCCTCGTAGCGATATTCAACCGTGCGCTCGTCGCGCCATGTGAAGCCGTAAAGCTGGGATACTTCGCCGCCGCTGAATAACACCTGTGGATCAGAACCATCCGGGTGAAACACTGCCACAAAATCAGAAACAAGCAGCGCCCACTGGTTATCCCGCGAATACTCACACGGAACGCCGAAGCCGCACGGCGGGATCGTCTCATCCGGTCGCAGATCGCCTGTTTGCGGATTCAGCCGCCAGATATACGGGCTGTCATTGAGCGTGACGAGAATTTCACCGGGCGGCGCGTAACCGGGCGGCGGATTTTCCGTCGTATTCACAGAAGCAGTGCAGATTTCAGTACGGCGCGTGCGATCCGCCAGATCAAGCACAATTTCGGCAGGCGGCGGTGATGTGGGTGTGATCGTTGGCGTGGTCGTCGGTCGTGCGCCGCCAATCGAGTCAAAGGGCTGTGTCGCAGTCGGGCGTACCCCGATTCGGCGCGGATCATCAGCGGTGCGCGGTTCGGCGGTTGCGGTCGCATACGCGGCAATCGTCTCGTAAGGCGTGATCACCTGATACACGTTGATGAAGCTGTTTGACCCGTCAAAGGATGCGAGCATCTGCCGATTCGGGCTGAGTACAGGCTCGTACAACACGCGCCCTTCGATCAGACGATAGTAATCCGCGATCACGTTTACGTTATCCGCCAGAGTGCGCGGCACGGAAGGCACATACGATCCGGTTTCACGTTCACCCGTATTCACATCGATCAAATAGACCTGTGTGAGCGGATCAGTTCCGGCGGCATCCGAAGGCGGCGCGTCACCACTCCCCAAGCCTTCGCATAGAAGCACTTCAAGCTGTGTGATCTCCTCCGGTGTCAGTCCGGCGGTCATTTCGCGCCAGCTTTGCGCGTACCCGATCGCTTCACGCGAGTAACGGCGTGTCAAACATTCCGGTACGCCTGCGATCACAGCGGGTGTTGGTGAGGCATACGGGCGAGTCGGGGTCGCAGTCGGGAAGAAAACCGCCTCAACACCAGAAACATCCGTAGGCAGCGCGTTACACAACTCACGCGCCAACAGCATCAAACGGTTTGACGAGATCGTGAGAGTCAGGTGCTCCCAGAGGTCACGCCAACGCGTCCA
>CALBRY010000292.1 GCA_937927665.1 uncultured Chloroflexota bacterium | reverse complement strand
CGGCACATAATAATCATCCTCCTTCCACAGCGTCACACCGAAAAACCATGCCGGGGCGCTGGTGGCGATCCATTCGAACATGGCGACGGTCGCCTCCGCTTGACTGTCCGCGTTGTAAGCCGGATAACGATTATCCTGCTGATACGTGCCATCCCGGAACGGGAAGATTCCGCCTTCCGTGCCGACGACGGGCACATTCGATTCGCCCCAAATCGCGCTGCACCGCTCGTTGAACATGCGCCCCATCGCCGTCAAGCCAACCGGATCACCGTATGGGCTGAGGGGTGTCCCGCCGTACACCGTGCGCCCGCTGTCATTCTGCTGGCTGATCGGATCATACGGGTATTCAAAATGCCAACCGGGTTCACGGGCGCGCTGCGCCCCGGCTGATCGCGCCGAAGTCGCGCCGCGTCCGGGAATCTCTTGATAGAAATGATTCAAGATGTACGGATGAGTCGCGCAGTACATCCCGCCGCCCAACACCGCCCGAAAACGATCATAATGCGCGGAGGCTAAATAGTTGAGAAACGCATCCATCCAATGAACAGCGGCATAACGCGGGTTATCGCTTTCGGCGAGCGGAATAAAACCGGGATACCCGCCCACGCTGATCACGTATTCCGCCCATGTCAGCCAATTGTCCATCAGCGGGCGGATCACATTTTCGTGATCTTCCCACGTGGGATCAAAGCCGTGCGGCCATTCGACATCGAGATTCGGTTCGTTGTAGAACTCGAACCAGCGCACGCCAGCCGAACGGAACGCATCGACTAAGCTGAGCATGGCGCGGTTGGCGGGTGCTGCACCCCACCGCCCTAGATAGAGACGCACGATCGGCGTGATGCCGATCGAAAGCAGGTTCATCGCGTCATCGACATATTCCGTACCCGCCGCCATGAGTTTTGCCCATCCCATGCGCGGGTTCGAATAGCGGCTGATCTCTAGCGGCGTTTGGTAGATGCTGTACACATGGAGTCCGCGCGGATTGCGCGACCATTCAAATTGATCGAGGCGCATCCGTTATGATCCTCCGATAATTGAGCCGGGTGTCCGCTGGATCGGCGTTTGCGCGGGCGTGCCGTCGCTCGTCGGGGGCGGCTGCGGCGTCGCGGTGACAAATCCGGCGGGTCCGCGTGTGGGCGGTAAAAAGGGTGTCGGGATGACAGGGGACTCGGTCGCATTCGGATCGAAGGTGGGGAAAGGAGTCGCCATCGGCACACCGAAGGGTTGATTGCTTGCGACCCGCGCATTCAGGATTTCCCGCGCTTCTTCGATTGTCTCGACGCGGATCGGATCAAAATAGGCGGAGGGTGCGCGCCGCGCGAGTTCGACGCCAATTTCGCTGATCGTATCGCGGCGGGCAAGCACGGTGACTCCCACGGGACGCGTCACCGGAATCAGCACGATCAAGCGCGTATCGCTGACGATGATCGGGCGAAAGCGATCCCAGTACAAGCGCGATGCATCGAATAACCATTCCGCGCCAAGCACAGGCGCGACCAGTAGAAAGTGAAAATCGGGCAGTACGGTTAGTTGTCGTCTCATCATTTCCATAAGATGGAATGGTATCGGTTTCGCGGTCTTATATGCAACCCCCACGCGGCGTTATACTCGCACCATCAAGTTTAAGGAATGCTCAGGAACACCCCTCATGGAAATCTTCTTCTTCGTCCTCGGCATGGTCGCTGGCATCGCATCGGGCATGTTTGGCATCGGCGGCGGCGTCGTGATCGTCCCGGCACTGACCATCCTCGCGGGCTTATCGATTACAAACGCAGTCGGTACATCACTCGCCGCTCTTTTGATGCCCGTAAGTATCCTCGCGGTCATCCAGTATTACCGGGCGGGCAAGCTCAAAATCTGGGTAGCCGCTCCGGTCGCCGTCGGGTTGATCGGCGGCGGGATCATCGGCGCTGAACTGGCGCTCAGTTTGCCGACGCAGTTATTGCAGCAGTTATACGGATTTTTCTTATTGTATGCAGGCTGGCGTTTCGCTGAACCGCGCAAATGGCTCGCTGAAATCCGCAAGACCGCACCCCCGCCCGCGCCTATTCCCGAACAAAATGTGCAGGTCGCATGGTGGATTTTGCTCGTGCTTGGGATCGGCGCGGGCGTACTTTCCGGCATGTTTGGCATCGGCGGCGGAATTGTGATCGTTCCTGCGCTGGTGACGTTCCTCAAGTTCGATCAAAAACTGGCGGTCGGCACATCGTTGGGTGCGCTCCTGTTCCCGGTCGGGTTGGGGGCGGTGATCTCGTACTATAACGAGGGCGCAATCGAGATACTCACGGCGGTGTTGGTGGCGGCGGGGTTAGTCGTCGGGGCATTTGCAGGAGCGCGGGTTGCACTTCAACTGCCAGAAAAGACGATCAAACGGCTGTACGGGTTATTCCTGTTTGCCGTTGCACTAAAGTTCATTTTCCTACCGTCGTGAGTGCGCGGCGTGCGCCGTGTTCGGTCAGCGGGACGGCAGCGGGCGGCAAGGAGTGCAGCATATAACCCATTCCGGGGATCGTTTCGATCAACTTGCCGCAGCGCGCCCCCATCTTTTTACGAATCCTGCCGAAATACACATGCAGGTAATGATTCGCGTCCCAATATTCGCCGCCCCACACTTTGGCGAGCAGTTCTTCATGGGTGCACACTGCATCCGGGCGGAGCGCCAGTTCTGCCAGCAAGAAGAATTCCTTGCGGGTGAGGTGAATATCGCGGTTATCGACAAATGCCCGCCGCGCCGCCAGATCGATCCGCAGTCCGGCAATATCGATCTGATACCCGGATGTGTAATCGACTCGCGGACGGGTGAAGCGGCGCAGTAGGGCGCGCACTTTCGCCAGCAGTTCATCACGGCGGAAGGGTTTCAATAGATAGTTGTCGATTCCGGCGTTCAGCAGCGACACCGCTTGATTCGCGTCTGCCTGCATCATCATGATCATGATCGGCACGTGCCGCCATTCGCGTATCCATGCGAGGATATTTTCGCGCTCTTGCAGCCCTGCCAGTGAGGGCAAATCCAACAGCACCAGATCGATCGAATCCCGGCAAGGCGGGACGATCGCAGCGGGCTGAAAATGAATTTCAACAACCTGATATTCCTGCCGCTGTAAAAAACTCCGCAGTGCGGCGCGTTCTACAGGGTCGCCGCTAATCACCGCGATTGTGTGAGACATAGACGTAGGTACTCCGCTCGTTTTACTCAGGTCGTCTAAACAATTCATAAATATCCTAAGGGGAAACAGGTTTTTATCCTTGCGCCGAATAGATGGATCAAAAGTAGGTGATGTGGGGGGTTCGATCTGGCACCGGGGCGATAGAATTTTTTGACAGCGTTGAGGAGGGAATCCTATGGACTATATCAATCCGGTTTACCCGAGTTATTTCGCTGATCCGTTTGTTTTGCGCCACGAGGGCATGTATTACGCCTACGGAACAGCGCCCGGTTCGCATCACGGCGCACAATTCCCGATCCTCGCCTCACCCGATCTCGTCAACTGGACAGAAGCAGGATTCGCGCTGCCCGAAGCGCCGGGGATCGAATTTTGGGCACCGGAAGTCGCATACGATAACGGACAGTTTTATCTGTATTATTCGGCGCGCGGCGTGACTGCTGATCGTGATCATCAGTTACGTGTGGCGGTGAGCAAGTCCCCGACAGGCGCATTCCGTGACGCGGGGCGCGTGCTGGTCGCAGAGCAGCCGTTTTCGATTGATCCGCATCCCTATCGTCACAGTGATGGACAGTGGTATCTTTACTACTCGCGGGATTTTCTCACCCACGATGAGCCGTACCGCGTCGGTACGGGGATCGTTGTTGACCGCTTCAAAGATATGCTTACGCTCGAAGGTACGCCGCGCTTGGTGGTGCGTCCGTTCGCGGATTGGCATCTTTTTAAGGAACAGCGCACGATGTACGGCGGCATTTATGATTGGCATACGGTCGAAGGTGCATCGGTACTGCTGCACAATGAGAAGGTCTACTGCTTTTACAGCGGCGGTGCGTGGGAAAAAGAAAATTATGGCATTTCGTATGTGGTATCGGATCACCCGTTGAATGCGTATCGTCCTCCGGCGGATTCCAGCGCGCCGCTGATGAAAACCGTCCCCGGTCAGGTGATCGGACCGGGTCACAACTCGTTTGTGCTTGCACCAGATGATCAGACGATGATATGCGTGTATCATGGTTGGGATGTTGATCGACTTTCCCGCTTAATGCGGATCGATCCGCTGTATTGGGATGGGGATCACCCACGACTCGCGGGTCCAACATGGACGCCGCAGCACATCCCATAAACACAATTCTACGAATACCCTACGGGGTTATGACTCTTTATGCTTTGGTATACCAAAGCGGAGTACGATCATCGCATATCACAGAGATCGGGCGAGCATTTCGCCCAAGAAAGCACGTATGTCCCAGTCATATCCTCACATCAGCCTCACATCGGATATTTTCGGTCAAACGCCGATGCAGTTGTGGGCATTCCTTGAAAACTCGGACTTTATCCGCAAAAACTCTGACGGCTCGTTCTACCGTATGGACGAGGTACGACTGATTCGCCATGATGAACATCTGGAAGCAGACTACCGCCTGATGAAAAGCATCGGCGCGCGCGGTGTGCGCGATGCGGCACGCTGGTATCTTTCGCATCCCGCGCCGGGGCGCTTCGACTGGTCGTGGATGGATCAGATGATGAGTGCGGCAGATCAACACGGGTTGGGGATGTATATCGACTTGTGGCATTACGGCTATCCCGATTGGCTCGACATCATGGACGAGGATGCGCCGTATCATTTCGCCGAATTCGCCGCCGCGATCGCGGAACGCTACCCGTCAATCGATTACTGGTGCATCTGCAATGAGCCGAGCTTGCTCATCGAGATGGGCGGGCGGCAGGGTATCTGGACGCCGCATCTCAAATTGCAGGATGTGACTCCATTCCGCCGTCAGGTGTGCCGGATGATGATCGAAGCCTCAAAAGCTGTGCGCGCTTTTGAACCTGATGCCGTCCTCGTCATCCCTGAGCCGTGGCACGCGACCGACCTTAATTCAGAGGATCATCAAGCCGCCGTGTTTGATACTGTCCTCGGATTGCGTGATCCGGATCTGGGCGGCGATGACAGCCTGTGCGATGTGATCGGCTTGAATCATTACCGCGATTCGACACTGCCGCCGCTGCACCGCTTGATTCTCAATGCAGGCAAACGCTACCCGGAAAAACCGATCTGGCTGACGGAAACCTCCGGTCCGCCGATTGGCTGGCAGCAGACGGAATGGTTCTGGTGGATGATGAGCGAAGTCCGTTTGGCGAATATTGCCGGAGTCAAAACCGAGGTGTTTACGTGGGCACCTGCGATTTCGATGTATGACTGGACGGATGAAAGCGTCCAGCTTCACAACGGGATTTGGATCATCGAGCCGGACGGGAGCCGCGTCCCCAACGGGCGCATGGTCGAAGCGGTGGAGTTGGCGCGGGAATACGGCTATTTGGAGTAATCGTCACCCCTGACCCGCTCTAACAGAACTTGGGAGCGGGTCAGGGCGGTGTTTTACTCTGTAAAGTCGGCTGAACGCCACGACATCTCTTGCAGCACCCATGTATTCCCATCAGGATCGCGGAAGTGTGCGTCTTTCACGCCTCTGCCATGATCGGTGATCGGGTCTACCTCAATGCCCCGGCTGATGACCCATTCACGCGCCTTAGCGACATCCGCAACGACGAGATGCAGCGCGCGGAGCGATCCCGTTTGCATGTCATCAATACCGGGCAGCCCCCGGCTGATGAGGATCGAACATGCCGAACTGGGGGGCGTGAGCTGGATCATGTGGATGGTGTCGCCAATTTTGGTATTGTGATCGACCACCCAACCGAGTTTATCCACGTAAAACGCCCGTGCCCGCTCAACATCCGCAACGGGTATCGGTACAAGCTCAAGTTTCATTTGCATGGGTCGCGCTCCTCATGGCTCGATACAGCGTCGTACCCTGCTTAATGTCATTCCTTCACCGGAATTGTGAATTGGAAACACCCGCCGCCGGCGACTTCACGCGGGACAGCCCAGATTTTCCCCTGATGCATTTCGACAAGGCTGCGTGTCACGCTCAAGCCGAGTCCCACACCTTCGATTTTTCCCTTGCGCGCTTCTTCTGAACGGAAGAACGGTACGAAAATCTGCTCGACATCCTCCGCCGCTACGCCGATCCCTTGATCCTCAATCGTAATCAGCGCGGTTGGGAACAATACATCGGATGGACATCCAACCGGACGCGGGTCTTCAGCACGGAGATAGCGCAAACGCACCGTGATCGGTGTGTCTTCCGGCGCGTATTTGCTGGCGTTGCTGATCAAGTTGGTCAAGATTTGGATCATGCGGTCGCTGTCGATGTAGGTGTGCGGCATCTTCTCATCGAGTACGAGTTCGAGGGTTTGGCGGCGCTTTGCCACCGTCAGCCGCAGCCTCGCCGCTACATCTTGAATGATGCGTGCCGCTGATGTTTTTTCTTTGTGGAGTTGAAGCTCGCCCACATCGGCGCGGGTAATTTCGATCAAGTCGGAGAATACGCGCGTTAGATGGCGGGCGCTGTCGTAGATGATCTGCGTGTATTCACGCGCAACGGGCGGCAGTTGATCGCCTGTAGCGGTGAGGATAAATTCCGCGAAGCCCTGAATCGAGGTGAGCGGCGTTCTGAGTTCATGCGAAACCCGCGAGACAAATCCGGCGCGCAAACGGGCAGCGGTTTTTTCGGCGGTCACGTCGTGGACGGTGAAGATGCGCCCCAATACCTGATTTACTTGATACACCGGGGCGCTGTACCACGCGAATTCATGTTCGCGTCCGTCGTCGCCGATCATACGAAAATCACCCGCGAGTGTGGCGGGGTCTTGCATGGGACTGCTCAACCATGCGCGGCGGAGTTCATCGCGCACCCGTTCCGGCAGATGCATCATGCCGATCATCTCGATGAGCGAACGCCCACCGGCGGCGGATTCGGTTACGCCAAACATGCTGGTAAAACGCGCATTCACGGTCAAAACACGCCCGCCGCGACCGCTCCCCGGCACCACCATCACAACGCCATCTGTGACTGCATCGAGCAGGGCGGCGCGTCCGTTTTGAACGCGGTCACGCTGCTGGCGGAGAAGCTGCGCCCGCAAGCTGATCGAGAGCATTTCAAAAATGGCGCGGTAATGGCGCAGTTCGGCATCGCTGAACGTGTGCGGGCGGTTGGTGCCAATCAAAATCACGCCCAGTTTGCGATCACCCATGCCGAGCGGGAAAAATGCCAATGAACGCAGCATGGCGGCGCGCATCAAGCCGCGCACGAGTGGATCAAAACTGCGGCGGATTTCGCGGGTATTGGAAAGGACAAGTTCGCCGGATCGTTCGGCGCTGGCGATGAGGGATTGATAGCGCCCGATCGAAAAGCGTATCCCCATCCCAACACCGCTCCCGTAGCGCTTCGACCATGAACCGCTCATTTCCAAATAGTCATACGGACGCTTGGAAATATCTTCTCCCTGTGGACCGTACTGCATCATCATGATCGCGCCGACATGCGCGCCCATGACGTGTTCATGCAGCAGATCGATCACCGCTTGGGGATGCGAATCGGCTTCGATCCCCTGAGCGATGTGTAATATCTGGGAGAGGGTTTGTTCGGCAGAATAATCGTCGTGGTGAGTCATCATGGATGCCAACAGCCCTCACACGCGGCGGCTGACACGGCTATTCGCCGATCGCCTGTTCCGCCTCAATTTCTTCCGGGTCAAAACCTGATCCATCCGGTGGACGCACAGTGAACATATAGCCGACGCCGCGTTCGGTGCGGATATAATGCGGATGGTGCGAATCGCTCTCCAGTTTGCGGCGCAAACGGTGCATATGCACGCGGAGCGTATCCTCGAAAATTTCTTCTTCGTTGGGCCACACGCGGGCGATCAACATCCGGTTTTCGACCACACGCCCCGCGTTCCGCAGTAAGACATGCAGCAGAATCGATTCGGTGGGGGTGAGCGGCAGCCCTTTACCGGCGATCACGATGCGGTTATGGGCAAAGTCGATGCTCAGGCTGTCATCAATGTGGATGATCGGTTCGCTGGCATAATCGAGGCTGGGCATACGCGCCAGCACAACTTGAATACGCGCTTCGAGTTCGCGCAGTTCGAACGGCTTGACGATGAAATCTTCTGCGTATTTCTTCAGACCTTGAACGACTGTTTCTGTGTCACTGGTGGCGGTAATGAAGATGATCGGTACATCCGCCATGGATTTTAAGCGCGAGGACAGTTCAAAACCGTGCATCGTCGGAAGGGTGAGATCGAGTAGAGCGATATGCGGCAGACCGCGCATCGTCACATGATCAATTGCTTCGGGACCATCGCTGAAAGCATAGACTTCAAAATTACGAGCGGTCATGAAATCGTGGATGAGTTTATTGATATTCGGGTCATCCTCAACGAGGAGGATTTTTGTTTTACCCATTCAGGGGTCTCCGGTACGGTTCACTATTTCAAGTGCATTGCATCTGCTTAATACTATACAACGAGGGTTTGAGTCTTGCCATGAACATTACGTGAAATTGGTACTCTAGCCCCCGGTTTTGACAGCGGC
>CALBRY010000291.1 GCA_937927665.1 uncultured Chloroflexota bacterium | reverse complement strand
ATGACCTTCGCCAGCCACTCATGGTGATGATGGGCTATGTGGAACTGCTCACGCTGCACAACACGGTTGATGAACGCGGACAGCGCTATATCGGCATGCTTGCGCGTTCGATCGGGCGTATGCGCCGCTTAATCGAAGACCTGCTCGACCTAGCGAAGATCGAAAGCGGGATGCAGCTCCATATCGAGCCAACCTCCATAGCATCCGTCATCGACGAATGTATGGAAACTGCGCGCTCCGCCGCCGATTCCAAACAGATTGTGGTCGAAATCGAAGTGCCGGATAATTTGCCGAAAGTCGCGGGCGATCCGGCGCGTTTGGGGCAAATCTTCAATAACTTGATCATGAATGCCATCAAATACACGCCGCCAGAAGGCAAAATCCGCGTATCGGCAGAAACACGCGATAACCGCATCCGTGTAGCCGTACAAGATACGGGCGTTGGCATCAGCCCGCAGGATCAAGCACGCATCTTCGATCGCTTTTACCGGGTGCGAAATGCGGAAAACGAAAGCATCGAAGGGACAGGTTTGGGCTTAGCCATCGTCAAGCGCTTGATTGATGCACATCACGGACAGATCGGGTTAGAAAGCCGCATCGGTCACGGATCAACATTCCATGTCACCCTGCCGACCTCGACAGCAGAAGAAAGCGCGTAAGCCTAAACGCTTAACTGAGAAAACGCATAAAAAAAGGACTGGCAGCCGCCAGTCCTTTTGGATTCCTCTAGATCACGCTATTCCGATTTCGGCGGCGGCTCAGGTTCGACCGGCTGAACCGGCGTGGTGCGCTTGGCGTGCGCGTCCGCAACTTCCTTGATCTGCGATGCCGCGCCGTGCAGCGGAGCGCCATTTTCATTCGTCGTCACCTGTGAAGGATCGGTATGCGGCTGTGCCTCGTCATCATCAGGCAGACCATCTTTCAGGTGATGAATCTGATACGGCACCGTGGTCACAACCACGCCTTCAATCCGGCTCAACGATAGGTTGAACAAGAAAGCGCTGTTCTGATGGAGCGCCTGTTCCCAGAACGTATCCATCACCAGATGACCGATCACGATATGGACAAACGTATTCGGCTGTTCCTCGCGGATCTGGTTGATGTAATCTTCGAGCGGTTCAGCCAATAGGCGGAACGGTGACGGCACGACGACAAGTTCACCTTCACCCCCGAAGCGTTTCTCCCACTTACGGCGTACCTTTGCCTCTTTATCCGGGTTCGTCCCGATATGGATCGCCTTCCAATCGCCCTTGAGCGATTTGGCAAAGTTGATCATCCGCACCGTTTCGGCGTGAATATCGTCGATCAACACAAGCGTCTGCACATTGCGCGCTTCAGCATCCAGCGGCGTCACGCTCTGAAGGCTGAGACGATGCGCAACTTCTTTGTAGTGACCGTGAATGCGGAAGAACACCAAAACCAACGCAGGCACCAGGACGATAATGAACCATGCACCGGTGGTAAATTTGGTGATCGCAAATACGATCATCACGATAAAGGTAGACACCGCTCCAACGGCGCTGATCGCCATCTTGAGCCGCCAACGCTTATCGTAATGAATCTCTGCCTCAAGTCCCTGCTTGCTTTCACCCGGCTTGAGCCGACCGACGCGCCGCATGTGAACAACCATACCGGACTGCGAGATCGTAAAGCTGAGAAATACGCCAATCGCGTATAGCGGGATCAGGTTAGTCACGCTCGCGTTAAAGACAAACACCAGAATCGACGCGAAGAATGCCAAGCCGACAATTCCCCACGAAAACACGAGCCGTCCGCCGCGATAGGTAAGCTGGCGCGGCAAGAAACCATCACCCGCACTCAATGCTGCCAATCGTGGAAAGTCGGCATAACTGGTATTCGCCGCCATCAACAAAATGAGCGCAGTTCCGGCAAGCAGCAGGTAATACATCAGGCTGCCTTCCCCAAAAACCGTACGCCCCATCTGAGAGATAACGGTTTCTTGATGGCTGGGGATCGCGTGAATCTGGTTGGCGATAAACGTGATGCCGAGGAACAGCGTGATCAGAATCGTACTCATCCACACCAAAGTAATGGCGGCGTTGCGACTGCGCGGCTTCTTGAAAGCGGTGATCCCGTTCGAGATCGCCTCAATGCCTGTCAGCGCAGTACACCCGGACGAGAAAGCACGCAGCACAAGGAACAAACCGAGTGCTTCGGTAGTTGTATGATGGATCGGTTCAACGCCTGTCACCTGTGGCAATCCACCTGTTGCGGTGCGGATGAAGCCAACAATCAGCGTCAGGAACATCATACCGAGGAAGAAATACGTCGGGATCGCAAAAATCCGTCCGCTTTCCTTAACACCACGCAAGTTAACGATCGTCATAAGCCCGATCACGGCAAGCGCGATGTGAACCCGGTAAGCGCTCACTTCAGGGAATGCCGAGACTATCTGCGCGACACCCGACGAAATCGACACTGCAACTGTGAGAATATAGTCGGTGAGCAGTGCCGCTCCTGCGACTTGCGCCGGAATTTCGCCAAAATTATCGCGTGCGACGATATAGGCACCGCCGCCGTTCGGATACGCGAAGATCGTCTGACGATAGCTGATCGTCACAATCGCCAACAGCACGGCGATTCCAAGCGCGATCGGGATCGACATACCGAGAATTGTCCCGCCGTTTACCCAGATCAGTGCCCCGCCGCCGACTGCCATCGAGAGAATGATCAGGATTTCTTCTGTCGCGTATGCCGTACTCGAAAGCGCATCCGACGCGAATACTGCTAACCCAACAGGTTTACTAATCGCCTGATGTGGTAAATCATTTGTATCCAATCGTCTACCAAACAACAGGCGCTTAACGTCAATAGCCATAGAACCCTCTCCCCCCCGGGGAAAATGTGTGTGGATGCGGGGCAGTTTCAAGCCAATAATTGCATCACTTCATGCGCCAAATGCGTACATGAAAGCTGACAAGAATCGAAACTTCGTATTTAGATATTTTGCCTAATTCACGGGGGACGCTGGAAGTGCGCTCGGTGGATTGTCTTGTAGGTAGATGGGATGATCCAGCCGCGAAGCACGCGGGGACACGAAAGAAAATCTGAGGAAATAGGCAGTTGAAACCGCCCGCGACATGCCATTATAGATTGCGCTCTATGTCGGATATGCACAAAACTTTAGGTATTTTACTCTCACATCCCCATTTGTGTACCCCCCAAATATTGATAGGAAATTATCGCGGATCGCGCTTTTCTTTACGAAATCCTGATACGTTCTTTTCACTTTTTGACGCGATTTGCGAGAAACGTTATCCTGTGCTTTTATTTAACGGTGATTAGATTATTAGACACTCGGATTTTTTCGTGACCAACAAACTTCAGTCTCAGATCAGCATCACCAGTGACGAGTTTCGCGCCAATGACGCGCACAATCGCCAGCTTGTGCAAACACTGCACGAGCGTCAAGCGAAAGTGCGCGCCGGAGGCAGTGATCGCGCCGTCAAAAAGCACCTCGAAGCCGGGAAACTCCTGCCCCGCGAACGTGTCGAACTGCTCCTCGACCCCGGAACGCCATTTCTGGAGTTAAGCACGCTCGCCGCGTGGGGCATGTACAACGATGAAACCCCCGGCGCGGGATCGGTGAACGGCATCGGAACGGTGAGCGGCGTCGAGTGCATGATCCTCACCAACGAGGCGACGATCAAAGGCGGCACGTCCTACCCCATCACCGTCGAAAAGAGCTTGCGCGCTCAAGAGATCGCCGCAGTTAATCGACTCCCCTGTCTCTATCTGGTCGAGTCCGGCGGCGCGAATCTCCCCCATCAAGCCGAATTATTCGTTGAAGGTGGGCGCGGGTTCGCCAATCAAGCGCGCATGAGCGCACAGGGAATCCCGCAAATCTCGCTCGTATTCGGCAACAGCACGGCGGGCGGCGCCTACATCCCCGGTTTATCCGATTACACCGTATTTGTACGCGATCAAGCCCTCGCCTTTCTCGGCGGACCGCCGCTCGTCAAAATGGCGACAGGCGAAGAAGTAGATGAAGAATCGCTCGGCGGCGCGGCGATGCACGCCCGCGTATCCGGCTTGGCAGATTATCTAGCCGATAACGACACCGACGCGATCCGAATCGGACGCGAAATCGTCGCCCGTTTAAATTGGCATAAAGCCGCCGCCATCAACCGCCGCACACCCGAACTCCCCTGCTATGATCCCGAAGAACTCCTCGGCATCGTGCCGATCGATACCATCCGCCAGCCGCTCGATATGCGCGAAGTTCTCGCCCGAATCATCGACGGATCGCGCTTCATGGAGTTCAAGCCGGATTACGGCTCAACATTGGTGTGTGGTCACGCGCACCTTGACGGCTATCCGGTCGGAATCGTCAGCAACAACGGGGTGCTGTTCAGCCAGAGCGCCGAGAAGGCGGCGCAGTTTATCCAACTGTGTAATCAAGAGCGTGTGCCGATTCTGTATGTGCAGAACATCACCGGTTTTATGGTCGGTCGCGCTTACGAAGAAGGCGGCATCATCAAGCACGGCTCAAAAATGATCAACGCCGTCGCCAACAGCACCGTACCGCAGTTCACCGTCTTGGTGGGCGGATCATACGGCGCAGGCAATTACGCCATGTGCGGACGCGCTTATGATCCGCGCCTGTTGTTCGCATGGGTCAGCAGTCGAATTGCCGTGATGGGCGCGGAGCAGGCGGCAGGCGTATTGGCGATCATCACCGAAGAAGCAGCACGCAAACGCGGACAAGAACCCGATCAATCTCAAATCGAAATTCTGCGCGCCATGACGATTGCCAAATTTGAGCAGGAGAGCGATCCGTATTACGCGACTGCCCGCTTATGGGATGATGGGCTGATCGATCCGCGTGATACACGGCGGGCGCTCAGCGTCGGGTTATCAATCAGTGCGGGCGGCGAATGGCAAACTCAACCCGCGCCGCGCTACGGGACATTCCGCATGTAATCCACCTGATCCACAATGAGGAGCGAGGCATACGCGTGACGATTTTCCGTTATCAACCAGCAATACTGGAGAAGTATCCGACGATCGTCGGCGGCATCATCAGCGCGGCGG
>CALBRY010000290.1 GCA_937927665.1 uncultured Chloroflexota bacterium | reverse complement strand
TCCGCGAGACAGCGCGCACTTTGGCGGATTCTGACCTCGAACTATACGCAATCAATGTGCGCGGGATTCTGTATACGGTTGTCGGCAGACTGGAAGAATCCTACGCGATTCACGAAGAGGGCGCACAGATGGCGCTCGAAGTGGACAATCGCGAACGTTGGTCAACGGCTAAACTCAATCATGCGCTGATTTTGACCTTCAGGGGGAAATATGGCGACGCGCGCGCCCTGTTCGAAAGCCTCATCCCCACGCTTGAATCCCTGCCAGATACGCTGGAAAACGTCACCCGTCTCTATCTATTTTTCACCGATCTCGGCAGTGCATGTATGGATATGGGCGATTCAGAGGCTGCAATCCATTACGCAAGCCGCTATGTTGAGGACTGGAATTCACAGCGTGTACTGCTCATTCAGCCGCAGCGCCGCGCGGAGATTATGTGCCAAGCGCGCGATGTTCTCTCGTGGGCTTACTGCGCGCGCGGTGAATTTGCGGACGCACGCGCGCAGGCGAATCTGCTGTTTGCGATTAGCACACAGCAGTCGCGCGCGTGGTATGTGGCGGCAGGACACATGGCATTGCTTCGTATCGCAATTTTCGATTCTGCCGCCGCCGCTGATCCTGAGATTCAGTGGGATCAGATGAGCGCATTGATCGCGCAGAAAGCGAACGAGCGCGACAGCGGCTTATGGATGATCGAAGAACTGGTGCTCATGCGCGAAGCACGCTTCTGCAAGAGGCAGGATAAAATCCAATGGGCGCGCCGATTTGCTGAAAAATCGCTCGAAATTCTGGCGACACTCGATAACATGCAGCGTAGACAGATCGTCGAAGCATTCTTGGCGGACTTGCCACCCCTGTGATATGTAAAAGTGCTGCTGCCGATTTGGTTAGCTTGATGCAGTTACAGGTTCAAGCTGCACAGTAAAATGGCGCAGCACGGGCGACTGTGACACGATCCGGTACGGTGGCAGTGATTGACGCTGTGCATAAGCCTCTAGGATCACTTCCGCAAGGTAATCAACGTGACTTTGCGTATAGGTTCGACGTGGGAATGCTAACCGCACCAAGTCCATACGTGCGGGCTGTTCGCTGCCGTCGGGCTGCATCCCAAACATCACCGTGCCGATCTCGACCGCGCGCACGCCGCCGAGCAGAAAAAGCGCGTTATTGAGTGACCAAGCAGGATACTGTGTCGGTGGAATATGCGGCAGCATTTCGCGAGCATCCAGATAAACCGCGTGCCCACCGGTGGGTTGCACGATCGGAACACCCGCCGCGATCAATCGATCACCAAGGTAGGCAATGGATCGAATACGATAGCGCAGATAATGCTCATCCAGCGCTTCGTAAAGCCCTTGTGCGATCGCTTCCAGATCGTATCCTGCCATCCCGCCGTAGGTGGGGAACCCTTCCGTGAGGATTTCAAGATTGCGGCACTGCACCGCCAGCGCATCATCGTTCACCGCAAGAAAGCCGCCGATATTTGCCATGCCATCCTTTTTAGCGCTCATTGTGCAGCCATCGGCATAGCTGAACATTTCCTGCGCGATCTCCATGGGAGACTTGTCGGCGTATCCTTCCTCGCGTATTTTGATAAACCACGCATTTTCCGCAAATCGGCACGCATCGATCAAAAATGGGATGCCGTACCGTCGAGCGATTTCGCTCACAGCACGTATATTTGCCATGCTCACGGGCTGTCCGCCGCCCGAGTTATTGGTGACGGTGATCATGATCGCTGGAATACGCTCACGCCCCACCGTGCGGATCGTCTCTTCCAGCGCTTGAATATCCATGTTCCCTTTGAATGGGTGGATCAAGCGGGGCTGGCGTCCTTCTGCAATAACCAGATCGCGCGCTTCCGCGCCGCTGTGTTCAACATGAGCACGTGTTGTATCAAAATGGGTGTTATTGGGGATGACATCACCCGGTTTTGCGATAGTCGTAAACAAGATATTTTCGGCAGCGCGCCCCTGATGCGTCGGAATCACATGCTTGAATCGGGTAATGTCACGCACAGCGGCTTCAAATCGATAAAACGATGATGCTCCAGCGTAGGACTCGTCGCTAGCGATCATCCCTGCCCATTGGCGAGAGGACATCGCGCCCGTGCCGCTGTCCGTGAGTAGATCGATCAACACATCATCAGCGCGCAGCAAAAACGGGTTGTAACCCGCCGCTTTTAGCGCCTCTTCACGCTGCGCCAAAGACGTGAAATGGATCGGTTCAACCGAACGAATCCTGAACGGCTCTATAATCGTTTTGGGGTGAAATTCACGCATGAGAGTTCCTTATGCCAACGCGGCTCATGCCGCCGATTATCCACACCACGCCCAAACTTGACGAGAATACTGTGCAAAAGATCCGCAATCCAGCGCCGACGATCCATTTATGGAACAAGCCATCGGTGCAGTCCGTCTTCAAAGCAGATAAGATGCGTGCCATTCATGCAAAGGGGATGAACATGAAAACGCTTGTGCTCGTATCCGCGATTTTGATACTCTGTTCGATAGGAACGCCTATGCTTGCTCAAGATGATCCGGTCGTCGTCGCGGTCGGTGATAACAACAGGTTTGCCTTTGACCTGTACCGGCAGGTCAGCACAGTGAATGAGGGAAACTTCGTGTTTTCGCCGTTCAGCGTATCGTTAGCGCTGGCGATGACATATAACGGCGCAGCGGGCGATACTGCCGCTGAGATGGCGTCCACGATGCAATTCACGCTTGATCGTGAAGTGCTCAGCCGCACGATGGCATCGTTAACTGCGCAGATTCTCCTAGCAAGCAACGCTGAAGCGAGTGAATTCGAACCGGAACGCCGACTCGCGATTGCGAATGCGCTCTGGGGAGAGCAGACCTTCCCGTTTAACGCGGCTTTCCTCGCTCAGCTTGAGGCGGACTATGGTGCGGGGCTTCAGTTGGTAGATTTCGTCCAAGCGGCGGAAACCGCACGGGAGCAGATCAACACATGGATTGAAGAACAGACAAACGGGCTAATTCAGGATATCGTGCCGCAAGGAGCAGTCACTGACCTAACACGTTTAGTACTCGCGAATGCGATCTACTTCAAATCGAATTGGATCAATCAGTTCAGCGAAGCACTAACACAAGATCAAACATTCACGCTCATGGACGGCAGTACCGTCACTGTGCCAATGATGCGGCAGGAAGAAAGATCCTTGTATCTGGTGGACAACGGCTATCAGGCAATCAGCTTGCCCTACGGCGGTGGGCTAGCGATGGAAATCTACATGCCGGATGCGGGCAATTTCGCAGCGTTTGAGCAGACGTTTATTCCCGATATGATGCTGATGTTCCGCAACAGCGCCACATTGGGCGAAGTGGCACTGATCATGCCGCGATGGGAAACTGAAAGCGATATCCCGATGACCGATCTGCTTCAACAGATGGGGATGCAGCTTCCCTTCACATCTGACGCCGATTTCAGCGGTATGGTAGATACCACCCAGACCGATGAGGCGATCTTTATCACCGATGTCTTGCATAAGGCATTTATCAGCGTTGACGAAAACGGCACCGAAGCCGCCGCTGCAACCGTGGTGATGATGGGAGCTACCAGCGCCATGCCTGATCCCACACAGCCTTTCCCCTTCACGATTGATCGCCCATTCATATACACGATCGTTGATCAAACCACCGGATCGGTTCTATTTATGGGGCGTGTCCTCGATCCAAGCGCCAGCTAACCACGAAAACGAACCCGTACACACCCTTGATCACACTGTGTATGGGTTCATTCATCAACGCTCAATTTCTTGGGCAGGCTTTACACTGGAGTTAGATGTCTTAACAAGAAAGTTTGCACACTATAACTGAACTTGAGGCTTGTTGAGTATCTTTTGATATAGACTCGAAATAGGCTTCGGAGTTCTCACATACGAAGTCCGTGTAAAAAGCGAACATAAAGGCACAGTATGTCCGACGAAATCGAGCAGTTGCGATTAGTGCTTGAACAAACTCGTCAAGAGCTTCGGGAAGCACAACGACACGCAGCCCAACTCGACCATCAACTCGCCAAGTATGAGGCTCAACCCTCGCCCAGAACAATTGCCAGCATATATGGGCATGCTTTTGATGATCTGCTAGAAGGTTGTCAAATCATTGGCTTCGACTGGCGTTATCTGTATATCAACGATATGGCTGCGCGTTACGGTCGCCATCAGAAAGCCGATCTCATCGGATATACGATGCTGGAGCGGTACCCCGGTATCGAGAATTCAGAACTCTTTGCGATTCTTCGGCGCTGCATGACCGAACGCCGCGCACAAGATGCCCAACTTCGATTCACTTACCCTGATGGGAGTCATGCATGGTTCGATTTCCGCGTGCAGCCGATCACCGAGGGGATTTTCATCTTAACGCAGGATATTACCGAGCGGAAAAACGCTGAAGAAACCCTGCAAGACCGCGAAGCATGGCTCGTCATGTCGATGGACGCAAGCGGTCTCGGCAAATGGCAGCATAACATCAAAACGGGCTTGGTTCGGTTTGATGACCGCGCACAACAGCACTATGACTTCTCTTCCAATGTCGTTACCATGGAACAAGTTGTTGCGCGTATTCATCCCAATGATATTGAGCGGCTCCAGACGGAAATTTCCACCGCAACCCGACCCGAAAGCGATGGGCGGTTCTCAACCGAATATCGCGTCATTCATGACGATCATAGTGTGCATTGGTTGGCGATACAGACCCGTGTCATCTTCGAGGGAGAAGGCGATCAGCGCGAATCAGTGCTCGGCTTTGGGACAACACAAGATATTACAGCGCGCAAACTCGCTGATGAGCAGATTCGCAAGCTGCACCGTACGCTCGCCGTCTTGAGCGACATTAACCAAGCGATCGTGCGTATTCGGGATGTTCAAACTTTATTTCAAACCGCCTGCGAAATCGCGGTCAATAAGGGCGGGTTCTTAGGGGCGTGGATTGCCGAGATCGCGCCAAACGGAAAGCGCCTCGTTCCAGCGGCATTCGTTGGCATATCGCTCGAAAGCTTAAAAGCTTACAGCGTGGATTTAAGCAACCTAACACAGCAGAACCCTTTCACAATCGCTGTACATAGCCGTAACCATATCATCATCAATAATATCGGGCGGGATTCAAGCGCTCCCACAGACTGGAATCGGGAGCAGTTACAGACAGGCTGCCATGCTACCGCCGTCTTTCCGCTCATAGTTTCGGGTGATGTGCGCGGGATCGTTGTTCTGTGTTCAGCCGAGACTGAATTCTTTGATGATGAGGAAGTGAAACTGCTAGACGAACTGGCAGGCGATATCAGTTTTGCGATGGAGTTTGCCGAGCAGGAAACACGGCGGAGGCAGAGCGAAACTGCGATCCAGCGATACGCACAACGTTTAGAGGTGCTGCATCACATCGATCTTGGTTTGCTTCAGGGCAAGTCTATCGAAACGTTGATCGACACCACGCTGAAACAGGTACGCAACCTGATCGCATGCGACCGTGCCGGAGTCGTCCTGATCGATGATGCCACACATGAGGCGGTTTTTGTTTCTGGTGATTTAGTAGGATCAGCCGAGATTCCGAAAGGTACCCGCGCACCGCTTCCGCCCGATAATTGGCTCGTATTTGACCAAAAGGGGCTGTGTGTCATTGACGACATACGTACCTTACCCGATCTGCCAGAGATCTACCGTTGGGCGCTCAATGATGGACAAGCTGCAGCACTGCATGTGCTGCTTAAAAACGACGAAAAACCGTTTGGCGCCTTTAGTCTGTATTCGCATCATCCGGGCTTTTTTACACCAGAGTATCAGATTGTAGCGCTGGAAATCGGCAATCAGCTCGCAGTTGTCCTTCGCCAAAAGCAAATGGCAGAAGAAATCGAACGCTATACAGTCGAATTGGAAACGCATGTTCGTAACCGCACTGCCGAATTGCACGCCGCGAAAGAACAAGTTGAAGCGATCCTTGATAACAGCCTCAATGGGATTGTCTTCCTCGATTCGACCCTTCAAATCGTTCGGATCAACAGCGTCTTTAAGAGTCTGCTTGGGTATCAACTCCCGCTTACAGCCGATTTATCGCTTGTAGACATCATTCACGAGGATGATCGTGCGCGTTTTCGTGAGGTATTGAGGAATCTGCCTAATGAGCAGGGCGGGCAGTATATCGAAGTTATGATGAATCGGGTGGGTCACGATCCCCTTGAAGCAGAAATCGGTGTTCGAAGCGTATCAGGGGGAGGATATGTTTGCACGATTCACGATATCAGCGCACGCCGAAAGACCGAAGCAGCACTGCGTGAGGCATTGGAGACGGAAAAACAAGTTAATGTTCTAAAATCTCGCTTTGTTTCGATGGCTTCACACGAATTTCGCACCCCCCTCGCGGGGATTCTCGCCTCGTCCGAGACACTATCAGCGTATCGCCACAAAATGAAGGATGGCGATATCGACCTGCGTCTCGATAACATCCGTCGGCAGGTGCAGTATATGACGGGAATCATGGAAGATGTCCTGCAATTGGGACGTCTGCAATCGGGGCGCTACGAATTCGAACCGAAAGAAATTGATCTCGATGATCTCTGCCAAGAGATCCTTGCCGAGATCAACCGTCATGATGAGTCAGCGGCACGAATTCGATACGAATGCCCCATCACACCGATACGCGCCCAAATTGATCTCCGCTTAATGCGCCAAGCATTCACAAACTTGATTTCAAACGCGCTCAAATATACGCCGCTAGAAAAATCGATCAAAATCCAACTGCGGCGCGATTCTAACTTGATTATCTTTCAAATCACCGATGAAGGTATTGGAATTCCAGAAAGTGACTTGACCAACCTGTTCGAGCCATTTCACCGCGCCTCAAATGTCGGCGCTGTTTCGGGGACAGGTTTGGGTTTGAGTATTACCAAACGGGCAGTTGAACAGCACGGCGGCACCATTTCTGTTGAAACCGAAATGGGTCTTGGTACGACGTTCAAGATCGTCTTTCCTGCCAGATAGAGGAAAAGGGTTCTTATGGCTGCAATTCTGGTTGTCGAAGATGACGATCTAATCCGCACTGAGGTTGTTCAATGGCTTCAGTTTGAGAATCACGAAGTTCTCAGCGCCTCCAATGGGCGCGACGGTATTCGCATCGCTTTGGATCGCCGTCCTGACCTGATCATCTCAGATATCGTGATGCCTGAAGCCGATGGCTATCGCTTCCTGCTCGAACTTCGTATCTCTCCATCAACTGCCTTGATTCCGTTTATCTTCATGACCGCAAAAGCGGACAGGCGCGATCTGCGCTATGGAATGGAGCTCGGTGCGGATGACTACATATCGAAACCCTTTACGCATCAAGAACTTCTTCGAGCCATCGAACGGCGGTTGCAGCGCCGCACGACGTACCAAACGACAATTGACATGCAGATCGCGGAAGTCAAACGTACTTTCTTGCGAACCCTTTCGCATGAACTCAGAACGCCGTTGGTGGGTGTTTTGGGGGTTGGCGAATTGCTTACACAGAATGCGGAATCATTAAACGTCAGTGACATCATAGAATACGGTCAACTACTGACGACAAGCGCGCACCGTCTCTATCACTTAATCGAAAACTTTCTACTGTTCACAAAGTTGGAGAGCGACGAAAATACACGTACGTCCACAGGACACACGGCGATGCTGCCTGCACATGAGACGATCAATGTGATTCGTGAAGCGAGTGAGCAAGCAGCAGCAGACTATCACCGCAAAGCCGACCTGCACGCTGACATTCAAGCCTGCGTGATATATCTCGACGCGGACGCACTACGAAAGATCGCCCACGAACTCGTCGATAATGCGTTTAAGTTTTCAGCCGCACACCAAAGTGTGCTGGTGACAGGGAGAATTGTAGAGAACACATTCGTCTTGCGTGTATCCGATCAAGGGCATGGGATCGCTGCGGAAAATATCGCCCGAATCGCCCCCTACATACAGTTTGATCGCGCTATCCATGAGCAGCAGGGCTTAGGGTTAGGGTTGAGCATCGTCACACACTTGGTTAATCGTGTTGGCGGCAGGCTCACGATTGAGAGTGATTTGGGAAAAGGCACGCTTGTGACCGTTATTCTGCCGATTTCTTGACCCATTTACGGGTTTACCCATGTGATCCTACGTAAAAGTACGTAGATTCCATCCTCAAACAAATACGCACCTGTGCTCATTGCCCCGCTAATTGCATGAGATAAAATGATAGTATACGGTACTCATCGGTAGGGTTGATTTTAACGGTCAATCGGTGACATCAATCGAGCAACCATTATGTCTCGCTGGCACGTATTTTTGAGCTACATCACAAAAAATGAAGACCTCATGTGGAAGGTTTATAACGAACTCCGCATGGAGGGTCTTACCGTCTGGATTGATCAAACCAACCTTGAACCCGGCACGCTTTCATGGGATCGCGCAATTGAAGAAGCGATCATGAACGCTGGCTGTTTTGTCGTGCTGCTTTCCCCATCTGCGCGGCGCTCGGAGTGGGTGCGCGAAGAACTCCATTATGCGAAAACGCTGGGGAAGCGGATTTTCCCTGTGCTTGCAAACGGTGATGCACAAAACGCAATCCCGTTTGGGTTTTCAACGGTGCAGTATACCGATATACGCGACGAAAATTATGCAAGCGGGATGCATAAGCTGATCGAAAGCGTGTGCAAGTATCTCGGTGTGGAAAGTCACAGTAGCCTTCGTGCGCGCCAGCGTGAACAGCTTGAAGCGATCAGCCAACATAAGCACCGGATAGAACAACTGCGTCAGCACATCCAAACGACTGTCCGCAAACGCCACATCGCGCAGGAGCAGATCGAGCGAATGATGCAGGAAGAGCATCAGATGCAGGCACAGCTTGATTGGCTGGCGATTCAGCGTAATAAGATGCAGGAAGATTATCAGTTGATGTGTCAGCAGGAAAAGCAGTCGCAAGACGAACTAATCACGCTGATGAATAGACTGCGCCGGTTGAGCGAAGAGATTCAGGTAGATCCGACTATCATCCTTTCCACGACGGATAGCGAAACCGCAGCCTATGAATATTGGGATACTGAACTGCCGACGCTAGAGGATGCACAGCAGTTCGATGATGAAACTGTATCGGCGCAGTGGACGCCGATCGAAACGACGGATGCGCCCCCCATGCTCCTAGGCGGCTACCCTGAGCTTCCATCAGCCGTCGATCCCGACATGGAATCGGTTCAGAGACGTCGCAGATCCCATCGTTGATCGTTGTTTAGTTAAGCCCATTACGAGGCAGGTGAACTGTTACCGTAGTTCCCTGCCCGACAGCACTCTGAACTTCAATACGCCCTCCTTGATGATCAACCGCCCGCTTGACGATTGCCAACCCTAGTCCCGCTCCTTTTGTGAAAACGGCGTTCGGTGCGCGTTGAAACGGCTCAAAAAGAGTCTGCAATGCGGCTTCCGGAATGCCGATACCGCGATCCTGCACACTCAAATCGATGGTGTCTGCCGTTTCAGTGAGCGTAATCATCACTTCACTGCCCGACGGTGAGTATTTCACCGCATTTGAGATCAGGTTTGCCACAATCTGCCGAAGAAGCTTTGGATTCACGTCCATTTGAATCCGCACTGGTGAACGTAGGCTCAGCTTGTGCGTCTGACTGTGAACAAACTGAAACTCATCGACCAGTTTTGCGACAAGTCCAACTGCATCAAGATGCTCTGGCGAGAAATCAAGCTGCCCGCTCTCTGCTTTGGCGACCAACATCATATCGTCCAGCATCTGCGTAAGCACCTGAACGGAATCAATGATGCGCTTCAAATGATTACGTTTCCGTTCTGGTACGAGTCGATCCTCAAACGTCTGCAAAATATCTGCCGAGGTGAGTATCGCGTTGAGTGGATTGATGAAGTCATGTGAGAACATAGCGACGAGGCGCGCTTTGAGTTCGCTCTCTTCGCGCTCTCCCGCCAGCGCAATTTCAAGCGCGTTTAGCTGTGTACGTATCTGTTGTTCTTGCGCGGCTTTCTTTGCCAACCGTACCTCAATCACGGTGAGCAATTCCGCCCGGCTGAACGGCTTTGTCAGGTAGTCATCCGCGCCCAAGTTCATGCCATGACGCATGTTTTCCCTGCTGGCGGCTGCCGTTGTGAAGATAAATGGGGTGTACAGCAGGCGGGGCGTCGATCGTACTTCGATAAGCACGCTGTAGCCGTCCATTTCTGGCATCGCAATATCACAGATGATCAAATCGGGTGGGTTTTGGAGTGCAGACTCCAACCCGATCCTCCCGTTTTCCGCACCGCTCACGTTGAAGCCTTCGAAAAACAGCCAATCCATCACATCCTGTCGGATTTGTTCTTCATCTTCGATAACGAGTATATTCACCATGAGTGTCACCCACGCAGATTTGCTTCGAATTGGTTGTCAGCGCTGCTATGTGTATCGCTATAATATCCCGCAGATTTGAAATATCTTCACAAATGTGAAAAATGTGTGATGACTCTTTTGGATTCGATCGTCTATTCACCACGAAGTCATTCTAGAAATGAAAGGTGAAGCACAACCGAGGGAAATCTGCTTCGAGATAGATCAGGCTATGAGAACCGATAACTGTTCACCACAACAACCATGTATCGGTATATTTAAGGTTACACTGACTGCGCGGTAGAATCGCTTAACACTCGGGGGGGAACAGGAAAATTTACGTTGTTGATCACCACCGCCTACACTTCGGTCAAATACCCATCACAGGGGTGTGACCGGCAGGCAGCGGAAACGAGCCGAAAATACGTTAGGTAATCAAGGTCTGTTGGGTTAATGAATAGCACGGCGGAATCAGCCTATAGTGAGAATGCGGGTATATGGTTGTGATTACCGCCGCGTGAGGAATCATGCTTACCGTATTGATTATCGATGACCAAATCGCGTTGCTTGAGGCGGTTGCAGACGGGCTCTGTATGGACGGCTTTGCCGTTTTGCAGGCATCGGATGGGTATCAAGGGATTCAGATTGCACGAGAACACGTCCCTGATATCATTATCTGTGACATTAATATGCCAGAATTGAGTGGTTTCGAGGTTTTAGAAACCCTTCGCAAAGATTCGTTGACTGCTGCCATCCCATTCATTTTTCTATCCGCACGGAATGCCGCCGCCGATATTCGCACCGGAATGAATTACGGCGCAGATGATTACCTCACAAAACCGGTCGAATATGCCGAAGTCATCAAGGCTATTCGCAGTCGGCTCGAACGCAATACGGCATTTCAGGTACACCGTCTGCGCGAATATGCGCATCGCCTCGTCATCGCTCAGGAGCAGGAACGCCATAATTTCGCGACGATCCTCAAAAGTAATCTTGGAGATACACTGTCAGATATCAAGATCACGTTAGAGTTGCTAAGGCGGCTTCCTCTCAACAGCCAAGCGACCACCCTGCAAACCGCCGAACGTCTCATTCAAGAAGCTGTCAACGTTATCAACAACTTGTCCCATGCGATGTGGCCCAACGCGTTGATGCAAATCGGAATGCTTCCCGCCTTGCTCCTGCTAGTCGATCAGATGGGGAAATCGGGACAGCTTCATATCGAGTTCATGCATCACGGGTTGGATTCCATTACCGATCTTGATCTCTCAATTAACTTGTATCGCATCGTGCAAGAGGCGCTGACCAATATTCAAAAACATGCGGGGGTTAATACGGCGCTGGTTCGGTTATGGGTCGAAAACGATGTTGTGCATTTGCAGGTTGAGGATACCGGCGTTGGGTTTGATGTCGATCAAATCCTAAACAGCCTCGAAAAGATCGGCGTCATCACGATGAGGGAGCGCGCCTATCTGCTAAATGGAGACCTGACGATTCTCTCCTCTCCGCATGGCGGCACACAGATATATGGAAGATTCCCGATAAAGAACAAAACGGGTATACGTCATCCTGAATCCGCCCCGATGGAATTTACCGACGAGGTTGAGGGCGAGCTGCAGACTCCGGCAGGTGCGGATGATCAAACGTTCAGCGCCTTCTCTACGCTGACAGAACGCGAGAAACAAATCCTCCGGTTTGTTGTGAATGGGGCAACTAGTCAGGAAATCGCCGACAATCTGGTAATTAGAACACGAACAGTTGAAACACACAGACTGAATATGATGCGAAAACTCGGTTTGAGGGGAATGCCCGCATTGATGCGTTTTGCGGTGGATAAAGGACTTATTGGCAAAGATACTTAAAGACGCCGTGTGTGGCGAGATTGTAGGCTAAAGAAAAAGCGCGGAGAGATCTCTCCGCGCTTTTTCTTTAGGTTTGCTATTCTGGCAGCCCGTTTCTGATCCACTTGATCAGCAGCTCTAGCTGATGGTCTGTGATCG
>CALBRY010000289.1 GCA_937927665.1 uncultured Chloroflexota bacterium | reverse complement strand
CTGCAGTGGGATCGGCTGTGGAAGGCGCTCGAACCGGATCAGCTCTCGATAACGACGGGCATATGCAGCGCCACTACTGTCGACATTGATCAATTGTGCAGGTTTAGGGCAAAGGATCTGTACACTACTTTCAATCACCCATAAGCCGCGTGTTGTGGGTGAGGCGATATCCACCGGTAACTACCCGACTTCCTGAGCACCTGCTTCGATAGACTTGAGGGCGTACTGCACAGCTTCCCGCACGGTTTGATTTTCGTCGAGAAGGCACAACTGCAGTGCTGTAATCGCTTCCTGATCGCGTAGAGCACCGAGCGCATATGCGGCACGCCTCCGCACAAACACACTCGTGTCGTTGAGCAGCTCACGCAGCATGGGCAGTGAACCAAGATCTTGGAGAACTTCTAGCGCGTCGATGGCGGCGATGCAAACATCATCATTCGGGGTATCCACTGCACGACGGATCATCTCGATGCCATCATAATCACGCATTTCACGCAGATGGAGCATCGCCGCCTGCCGCACAAGTGGGTCGGCATCCTCTAAGCAGTTACGCACAACGGGCAGCGACTCGCGATCTTCCAGCAGTGTCAGTGCTTCGATCGCATCAATGCGCACATAGGCACTTGGATCGGTGAGACGGGGGCGGATGAATTGGACTGCTCGCGCATCCGCCCATACCTTGAGCGCGCGGACAGTATCACGGCGAATATCCGACGGCGACTCTTGGAAGTACGTCTCGAGGATAGCTTCAAGATCGGGGGGAGCAAAACGGAGCAGGAGATCAAGCGCACTGAAGCGCACATCAAAATCGGGATGATAAAGGCGACTGCGGACAATCGCAAACGAATCGGCATCACCGGACTGATGCAGCAAATCGATGACAATGTTCACGAAGCGGCTGTTGAATCTGTTGAGATGGTTTTTCAGAAGGCGTGCTATGCGCATATTGCCCGAGCGGATCAGCTCGACGAGATCGCGGTGGTATTTCTGGACATATTCTGCGGTGGAGCGCGCAACGCTGGAGTCGAGCAGGATTCGTAAGAGCTGTACCGCTGTGTCCTGCACCGCTGCATCGACGTCATCTAGCAACCCTATCAGCGTGTCCCATCCTTTCGGAGTTTTGAAAAGCAAATCGCTAATCGACGCGATAATGTCATTTTGCATCGACACATCGCGCGAGAGCGAGTACGCCTTGACGATCTGACGGATCGCCGGAAGTCCGATCTGGGTGAGCCTATAGCCAATCCCTCCTTGGCGATACGCTTGCAAGTTAGCGAAGTTGTCCATCAATCGCTCGTACTCCGGTCGGACGAACTCCGCGATCATCGGGTCGAACTCAATCCCCAACCGACTCCGTGACCGGTATACCGGCTCAAGGGCTTCGTGATACCAAAGGAGATACCCCGGTCTTCCCACTGCGTTCCACTCGTCAGCCGCCGCTGACACACGCTGAATCACCTGAAAATCGGTCGCGTATTCCTTGATCCATTCCGCAAGCCGATCCCATCCCCGGAAAAGCGCCTCATGTGCGACTTCAACCGTGACTTCATGAGTATTTCGATCGGTATCGGTCACGAGAAGGCGGGCTTCGATAAAGGCTTCGACCAGCTTATCGGCAGCAGGATCACGTTCTGAGGAAAACCGCGCCCGTGGAATCCGTTTCCGAGTAGCGTCTCCATTGGCATTGACCACAAGGAGTTCACGAAAAACGCGATAGAGTGCGCGTTCAGCATCCTGCTCTTCCACCGCCAATTGGCGAAATGCTTCCATTGCGCGTCTGCCGACCGCACCCTGTACGCCACCTAACACTTCGTAATCCTGATGACTCAGTGTGACTGTACCGCCATCCGCCAAATCGAATGCTCGTTTGTGCAGTTGTTCTAGGACAAACGCCATGAGCGCAAGGGCGCCGGGGTCACGCCCGGTATCATCAAGTATGCATTCAATGAGGCTATCGTCCTCGAAAAGCACGCCTGCCGACTCCGCCGGTTTTGTGACCATCCGACGCAGTGCGGCACGATCAGGCACAAATAACTGAATAACCTGCGGCGCAAGGTCTTTGAAATCGTAGATCTCCAGAAATTGCTGATGAAAATCGGCGCGCAGCGTGCCGATGATGCGCACCTGCGGCAGAGCAATAACCTCACGCAGGAATGCGAGGAACGCGATACGGTATGACTCGCGTATGACAGTGACCAATTCTTCAAGCTGATCGAGGAACAACAGGATGGGTACGTCCGGCAAAATACCTTGTTTCAGCTCGCGCACAAGGTGATGGGAATCAGTGCCGAAGATATCAGGCAGTATCCGACACATTTCACTCGCAAGGGCTGCAAGTGGATCACCGCCTTCACCGGACATGCTCGGTGTGAAACGCACCACCTTCCATAGATGGCTGCTCTCGATTGCCTCATGTGCCAAACGCGGTACAAGTCCAGCGGAAATCAGCGAGGATTTGCCCGATCCGGATGCGCCGACAACAAGCAGAAACCGGGTGAACGGGTCGCGCAAACGACGGATCAGATCGTCGGTTTCTGATTCCCGCCCGAAGAAAATGCGCGCTTCGTCAGGTCGGAAGGCGCGCAGTCCCGGAAACGGGGCACGATCCCAGAGCTCCTCAGTCTGCGCATCCAGCTGTAAGCGGCGAAGCATTTTTCCGGTGAGCAGCTTGTGAATCAACGTGCGCAAATCGTGTTCGAGCTTTTCTTTAAAGTCGGATGGCGATTTGTACAGGTTGTAACCCGATTCATTTCCCATCTCATTGAAGAAATCGGCGACGCGGCGCAAGTCCCGGATTTGCTGTTCGGCACTGTCAAGATTTGATAGATCGATGGTCGGGCGTTCGGTTCGCCAATAAACCAAAACGAGCGGCGTCCCCTTTGTAAGCGACGCTGCTAGTGCATCATGATATTCCCATTCCGTGCCGGTAAAGGGTGTGCCATCTGGCTTGATATACGGTGACTTGAGATCTGTGCCCAACCGTGACCATATCATCACGATAACGATATCGCATTCAGACGGACTTGGCAGCCCTTCATTAATCGCATCTTGCGGAGATAAGCTGGCGAGCATGGTCGCGCCCGAACCCGGACGGTCCCAAGCTATCGGTTCTAGGTAAACCGATTGGCGAATGGCTGGGTCGCGCATCAACCCGTTAATGACATCGAGGCACATCGCGCGTTCGTCGACAACATCACCGGGGGATGAAAGAAATATCTGAATGAGACGCCGCTGACCGTTTGTCACTGTGTGCCTGAGTGTGGATCAATCATTAACACACCATTTGTAATCAGTATGACTCCCATACTGCACGCGCGCAACCCGTATTTGATGAAGAAGAATGTCCGCATTGAGCGCTAAATCCGCGCCTACGCCGCGTGATTCATGCGGGCTATACAACTTGGGCGGCATGGCGAAGAAACCGGTTGTTATCGAGGATCGGATTGAGATCCGCAAGCTGCTGTGCATCACCATCAGCCTCGATCACATGATCACGGATGGCGCTCCGGCGGCGCGTTTCGTCAACCGGCTCAAGCACCTGATCGAGACGTGCAGTGGTCTGGAGTTCTGCCAGCAGGATACGGCACCGCCGGAGGTTGTCTCCTAAAGGAAGCTTTGTCCTCTTCGATTCAGGGCGATCACTTCACGGGCAGCGGTGACGCCTTATCGACAGACGGAAGGCATGAAACGTCCGGTGAGCCAAGGGAGCGAGCAAGACTCCGAACGCCGCTCCCCGAAAAGCACACAAGGTGTTGGCAAGCTGCTAATGGACTTGGTGACCCGCGCGATTTCGTCGTTCACTTCGGGTGGCTGCGTGGAAATTCACGCAGCCACCTTGATTCCATACGAGGAAGTCCGGCACAGCGGACATTCCCGGCGGGTAGTCGTCGTTTCAGCCTCAGCCGATTTTCTCCTGCTGGATAAACGAAGAACGGGGGTACATCCCTTACATTGGATTTTTCTACAGAGGAAAGGATGCAAAGAACAGCAAGTCTCGCGCACGCGCCGTTTTTCTATTCCACAGTTACATTGGAATCCACACGACTGCCTCATTACGCAATAATCGCCACAGCCTGACGCATCACCTGCCCCACCTGCTGATCGCCTTCGATCTTGAGATTCGCATCAAGCTGCATCGGGCTGATTCCCTTCGTGAACAAGCGCCAAGCGCTATCCGTGTCCAGCGTGATGGTGCTGATCGGGATCAAGTCTGTGTTCGCATACAACCGCCACCGCTCCGCTTCGCGCACGAGATGCCATTCCCCGCCACCCTCACCGGTGATGATGACCTTCACGAGCGTATCTTGCGACGCTTCGGTTTGTGCATAGGTGCGTGGCAAACAGTGAATAAAGGTACTCACGATCGCATGCAGGTAACGCGCATCTTTCAGGCTGGTGATGCCCACCGCTTCGCAAATGTGTTGGTGATGCATCCAGTATTCCGTGAGTTCCCGTGCCAGATGCAGTCCCATCGAGTCCTGCACATTTCCCGTCCACCCGATCGGACCCGCCGGTGTCTCAGGATCAACACCGACGGCATACTCGACCCACTGCGCTCCCGTGAAGGAGAGCAGCGAAATCAGCAGTGTGCGGCTAAGCCGTCGCGTCGCCTCAACCCAGACGGCATTTCGCGCATTGATGAACGTAACGAGATCGTTGAAGTCCTCAAATCTTCCGGGCGGACTATCGTGATCGCGTAATCCGGACAGCAAGCCCATGTCATCGCCCAGCACGTGCAGGGTAACGTCGCGCACAGACCATTCCGCACAAGCCGTTGGAGCGTTCCACTGTTCGTCGCTGAGATACGTCAGAACACGCAAGAGTTCCGCACGCATCGGCGCGAATAAGTCTGCCACACGCGGCGTTGGGAGAGGAACACGCATCATCGCTCTTTTCACTCGAGTATCTGGTCGCTTCTACCTTACTCGCAAACTAAGTGGTTAGGCATGCCAGCGCGTAATCGCCCACTGCTGGCGCGGGAAGTCCAACAGCCAGTTCGCCCAGCGATAGGTGCTGTAGCCGAGGATGAGATCCATCGGTCGTTCGAGCGTGGCATTCACTGGTGCCAGATCGACAGCCGCTACGCGATGTGGTGGAAAGACGTAACCGCCAATCGTCGCCGCCGACATGATGAACATAGCGGTTTCGACCTGTGTGCCGCGTGCGTCCGTTCCGATTGATTGCCCCGCCGGCGTGAAGTAAGTCGCACTTCGGTCGAGAAACGCGCGGTCAACGATCGTCAGGCTGGCACCCGTATCCCACACAGCACTGGCAGACACACTGTCGTATTCCACGCGAAGATAGGGATGATATTTTGCATCCATGAACAGCGGCTCTAGGGTTTGCGCTGGGTCGACGACTGCGGGAAACACGAGGCGTTGTTCATCAAACAGAAAGTGACAGGCAGCGTCGCGCAGCACATCCATCCCGATCAGCGTTTGCGTGCCGGGTCCTGGTGCAGATCGCGTCAGCGTAAAGTCATGTCGGATGATCGGTCCCAACTCTAGATGCTCTACCGTGACCAAATCCTCACTCCCAGAGCCAAAGACAGCGGACGAGGTGTGGGAGCCAACAGCGGTCAACGTTGCCGTATAGTCATCTTTGATGACACCGCTGTGCCCTGCGCCGGTATCCAAAAGGAACCGGTACTCACGACCATTGATTGTCCCATCGACATACACGGACGCTGCCTCTGGTTCGTCCGTATCGGGTTCGATGACAAGTTTCACGTCTGTCATTTGCCATCCCCAAAGATAAAGTTGTCAGTTCACATTGTAGCTTTCGTGGACAATACGCGCATCATGGACAATCTCTTCCCTGTTCAGGCAAAAGAAATCGCTCGATTAAGCGTAATTTGGTTCAAGGAGTTAGAAACATGAACGAAGATCTTTCGAGACTGATTTGGCTGCCCGTGATACTACTCAAAAACATCCGCGTCCCGTTTGGCGGCTTCGGCGGAGTCTCAGTTAAGCGGGTATACCTTGCGTTGCATGAAAGCGATCTGCTCTATGCCGATTGGACGCTCGAAGCTTCAGAACGCCGCCGCGAACTCGTGTGCGCGACCGGATGGATATTCCACAATCCTTTGGTGCTACCGCTGCGGTTGGAAGGACGCGGCGCGCATCTGATCCCGTCCGGCACGTGGGTGCTGCCCTACGACGAACGGCTGTTCAGCCTGTATTCGCGGTTGGAATGCCTGCTCGACACACTTGGTGAGCAAATCGATCAGCAACCAACCTCCCC
>CALBRY010000288.1 GCA_937927665.1 uncultured Chloroflexota bacterium | reverse complement strand
GTGAGCGAGGCGGTTGGGGTCAACGATGTGCTTTGATCGACGGTTGCGGGCAGCAGATTGATGGTTGTCTGCGTTGAAGCAGGAGTTATCGAAGAAATCGCGCTCGGTGTGATGAGTATTTGTGGACGTGTCACCGTTGCAGGAGTCGCTTCCGGGTTGATGTCACGATTCGCAAAAATGACCCCGATGAGCCCGATCACGATGGCAAGCAGGATCGCACCCAAAATAGTGGCGCGGGTTCGCGCACTCATGAATGAGCCGCCGCGAATGTGCATTGTGCCTACCGATACCGAAGAAGGTGGTTTGCGATCCGTTGCCGCGCTGACCAATATCTCGACGGTTTGCGCGCCAACGCTCTTGCTCAACACTTCTGCTATTTCGACATCAGAGACATACGGTTCACCGGATGGCGACATTCCGTAGACAGTTTGCGTGCAAACCAGCACCGCATCTCCGCCGGTGACGCGAATACCTTCACGACCGCGCTGTTCCGCCTCAACTGCGTTGGGCGATAGATCATAAATGCCAATATCTGGCAGGCTTTCGGCGTCAGTACCCATCGCATAACCAACTTGAGCCGCATCTGGGCGTTGGCGTGCGCGTGCTGGAGATTCCCCACGTTGGATCGCCAAATTGGCGACTGTGTGATCCATCGTGAGTTGGATAAGTCCGTTTTGGCGGCTAAGAAGATAGATTCGGGTTAACCCAACATTGCCGATGTATAAGGTTTTTCCATCGAAAACCAGCGCGATTGCCATAGAGCAGATCGCGCTCTTGTCTGTTAGGTATTTCTGCTGATGAATCGCCCTAGAAGCGGCGGCGAAGGCAGCGGTGATTAATTCCGCAGGCGGACTATCAATGAACTCATCCAGCGCACCTAAAGCACTTAGCGCGGCGGCTTTTGCTGCGATAGTCAGCGTTGCCTGTTCTGTGAGAAGCGTTTCTGTCAGCACCACCGCCGCTGCGGATCGCCCTTTAGACGTTTTGAAAACGCCCGTAAAAACGCTGGTCGTATCAAACCGTCCGCGTGCCTCATTTGTAAAAGACGCAAGAATTGGCGATGCCATGCTTTCACTCATATTCACAATGAGGGGCGTTCTTGTGAAACGCCCCATCTGAGAATGCTGCTGTTGGTTGTCGTCGTGCCGGGTGACTTACGCCGCCGCTGCGACTCCGGGGGAGCTGCCGCGCAGCAGCCGCCACCCACCGAGTACAAGCCAAACGGTGAATGCCAGTACCAGAGCGACCAACACTGCCGGAATGGTATCGAAGAATAGTGAGAGGAACAACCCGAAATATACTGTCAGCGAAAATGCAGATACTGCCGCGCTCATCGTGCCGCGTGCCGTCAGCTGTTCTACACGGCTGATGAATGGAATGTTGATAACGATCATCGCTACAGAAGCCAACCCGATAATCACGCCGATCGGGAAAGCCATTTCCGGTCCGCCGAAGCCATCAGGCGCGCTGAAAATGCTGATAGAGATAATGATCCCGATGACCGCGATCATCGCCATCAAGACATGTAGCACGCTTATGCGGCTGACCACGCGCCAGTAATTGGCATCGAAGTGAATACCCTCCACCGAACGCAGAGCGCGTACACGGAGAAGCTGCCGGGTTTGGAGCGCGTAGATCACCAGCGCCATCACAACCGCGATATACGGAATCATCTGCGGCAGCATGGACGGAAGCTGAAGCGAACCGATGCGGATCGCCAGCGCATCGAAGAAGCCAAACACCAGCGAAGCAACGCCTGTTCCAATCGGGTTATTGCCGCCCAGCAAGGGAGTCGCCAGCGCGATGAAACCGCGCCCGCTGGTCATATCACGCTGGAACAGATTCAAATAGCCCATGCTCAGGTGAACGCCGCCGAACCCCGCAAACAAGCCGCTCAGTGCCAGCGCCGCATAACGTACCCGTGTCACGCGAATACCGACCGATTCCGCCGCGCTTGGATTTTCTCCGGCGGCGCGCACATGCATCCCAAACGGTGTGCGGTACAGGATGAACCAGACCGCGAAGACCGAGAAGAATGCCAACCATGTCATCACGCTCTGGTTATTGAAGACGGTGTAAAGAAAGCCGCCAATCAGGGGAATGTCGTTGATGAACGCTGGAAGCTGAATAAACGGCATCTGAAAACTTGCCAGATCGCCGCTGTCTCCACGATTTCCCGTCAATTCATACAGGATAGCGACTGTTGCAGCCGATCCGAGTACGTTCATCGCCACGCCGGATAGGATCAAGTCGCCTTTGAAGCGCAGATGAAACAAGCCAAGCAGGAGCGCCATTGATACCGAGACGCCGCATGCCGAAATAAGCCCGATCCACGGCGCAAGCTCTGGTCCGAAGTTGGGAGCGGCATAAGCGCTGACAACCACGCCTGTGAATGCCCCTACCAACATCATTCCTTCGAGTCCGATATTGATAACCCCGGCGCGGTCGCTGATGAGCGCGCCCAGTGACGGCAGGAGGATCGGCGTTGTTACGCGCAGAATTGCCGCCAGAAACAGCGCGCTGAAAATGCTGTCACGAACGGTTTCAAACATTTTTCTTTTCTCCTGCCGACGATTCCATGATCAAGCGCGGTGTTTCCATCGTCGTAGTCGGTTTGCCCGGTTCAGCAGGTGCGGCAAGTTTGCGCCGATTCTGAACGAAAGCAAGCAGAGCCTCTGCGGTAATCAGAAGGATAATGACCGCCTGAATAATGCGGACGATTTCAAAACTGATGTTGGCATCGCGTTCCATGAACTGCGCGCCCGATCGCAAATAGGCATACAGCAGTCCGGTGAACGGAATGACGAGCGGGTTATTGCGCGCCAAAAGCGCGACGACCACGCCTTCGAACGCTAGACCCAGTGAAATATTCAGGATCAGCATCCGGTGAATACCCATACCGAGATGAGCGCCTGCCAGACCCGCAACGATCCCGCTCACTGCAAGCGAGAGCATGATCGTACGCTTGGTGTTGATACCGCCGTAGTTGGCGAACTTCAGATTGCTGCCTACCGTGCGGATTTCGTAGCCGAGCGGGGTACGGGTGATCAACAGCCACACAGCGATCACCGCGATGATCACAAGGAATACGGCAATTGTGACCTGAGTATTTGCCACAATGACGGGAAGCTGTCCACTCATGGGAAAGTCGGCGGAAGCCGTATAGCCCGCTTCCGGCGGCTGAAGTTGAAATGTCAGGACGAGTTCATAAAAGCGTACCGCGATTGTGTTCAGCATTAACGTGCTGACGAGTTCGTTCGCGCCGAGATACGCCTTGAGAATACCCGGCAGTAAGCCCCATAAAAATCCGGCGGTCATCGCCGCAAGGAGCGCAATCGGGATCACGAGCCAAACGGGAAGTGATCCACCGCTTAGGGCGATCGCGCCGCTGACGAGTGCGCCGAAATACAATTGTCCTTCTGCGCCGAGACTGAACTGGCGTGCGCGAAACACAATCGAGATCGAAAGCCCGACTAGAATGAGTGTGAGCGCATCTTGAATCCACACTGCCCAGCGGTTAACGCGGCTGATCGACCCTAACAGGAATGCTTCGTAGGCGGTGCGTGTGCTGCTGATCGCCTCACCGAGGATGGTGGTTGTCTGTAAATCCTGCGGGCGTGCATGAATCGTGTACATGCCATCGGCGGGCAGGGTGATTCCCTGAATGATGGCATCACGTTCGCTCTGCAAATCATCGAACTGGGTAAGCTGTTCTTCTGTGGCAAAATTCGACGCGCCAATGCTTGTGCCATCGGGTGCGATCAATTCCACCTGCAAATCAACTTCTGTTCGGCGGTTGGCAGCATACGCCAACACGTTGATCAGATCGCCTTGCCGACCAGCAAATGTGTACGACGCTTCGCTGATCGGTTCACGAACGCCCGGACGGTTGAACTCGTCACCGCGCGCCTGACCATATTCCATATCAGCAGTTTCGTCCTCAACTGGTTCAGCTTCCGTGACGATGCCCACCCGGAATTCACCCCGGATGAAGCGGTTTGCGCTGTCCAGATTGAACATCGTTGTCATGATGAAGCCGAAAACCAACGCGACGATCACGGTAATCGTGACGCGCAAGGCAACACGGCGCAGTTGAAGGATAAACAGCGCCACGCTGACGCCAACCAGCGCATTCACGAGCAGAATTGCGGCAAAGTCATTGGATGCGGTTTGCCGTTCGTTGATTGCCTGCATCACCGCTTCGAGAGTTTCGCCGCCGAAAATTCGATAAGTAATCAGCAGCGTGACACCAATGGCGAACAGCGCCGCCAGCAGAGGGGCAAGCAAGCGCACAGCCGGGACTGGCGAGGTGGTGCGGCGCGGTGTAGGAGTCATCGCAGCCCTTCCATTTCTTCGGCACTTTGGCGCTGAGCGCCAAGCATATACAAACCGAGCTTTTCTTCGGTCAAATCGGGCGTGTTCGGGAAGATCGCCGCAATCTCGCCGTTATACATCACCAGAATGCGATCGCTGAGTTTCATGACTTCTTGAAGATCGGCACTCACCAACAAGATCGCCAGTCCATCGCTTCTTTTGTTGACAAGCTGCTGATGGATAAACTCGATCGCGCCAATATCAACGCCGCGTGTGGGCTGTGCAGCGATGAGCAAACGCGGAGAGGAACTGAACTCACGCGCCACAATCACTTTCTGCATATTGCCGCCGGAGAGTGACGCAACGGGTTGATCACAGTCCGCCGCCAAAATCCCGAATTCTTGAATCAGTTGTTCGCCGTTTGTGCGAATTTGCGTCAAATCGAGGAGTCCGCCTTTTTTGAACGGTTCTCGATAGTAGCGGTCGACGATCAGGTTATCCGCAATGCTTACATCACGGGCGACACCGTTCGTTAGGCGGTCTTCAGGGATATGCGCGACTTGTGCTTCTCGCATCCCGCGAGCGCCGTGCCCTGTGACCTCTTTCCCCTCAACTTGGATTGATCCGTTTGTCGGGGGGCGCAGACCCGTCAAGACTTCGATCAATTCTGTTTGACCGTTGCCTTCCACGCCTGCGATACCCACAATTTCGCTCTCACGCACCGTGAAGCTGATATTCTTCACGATCGGTCGCCCGGCTTCGTTCGTATAGATCAAATCATGGACTTGGAGGACAGCATTACCGGGAGTTACCGGCGGGCGGTCAACTTGCATAAACACTTCGCGTCCAACCATCATACGCGCCAATTCCGCGATGCTGGTTTGGAAGGTGTTCACCGTTCCGACATGCCGCGCATCGCGCATCACAGTGACGCGATCGCTAATTTCCATTACTTCACGCAGTTTGTGCGTGATGAAAATCACGGTTTTACCCTGATTGACCAAACTGCGAATAGCGGCAAAAAGGTCAGTGGTTTCTTTGGGCGTAAGGACGGCGGTCGGCTCATCAAGGATCAAGATTTGCGCGCCGCGATAAAGCGCTTTCAGAATCTCAACACGTTGGCGCATCCCGACCGGCACATTTCCAACTTTTGCGTTTGGATCAACATGCAAGCCGTAGTCACGCGCTAACTGCTCGGTATCCAAGATCGCTTTTTTGCGATCAAGTGCAGCGCCACGCACAGACTCACGCCCTAGCGCGATATTCTCGGCAACGGTAAATGAATCCACCAACATGAAATTTTGGTGAACCATGCCGATTCCAAGATCAATCGCGGTCTGGGGGTTACCGATGGTTACGGGTTTATCATCCAGGAGGATTGTGCCGCTCGTTGGCTGCTCCAATCCGTAGAGCATTTTCATCAAGGTGGACTTGCCAGCGCCATTTTCGCCGACGATCGCGTGAATTTCGCCCTTGATTACGGTGAGATTCACGCCGTTGTTGGCGATAACGCCGTTTGGGTAGACCTTGACGATGTCTTTGGCTTGTAACAAGGTCATCGTAGTGTCCCAAAGTAATTAAAAAGCAGGACGCGCAGAAAACCTCTGCGCGCCCCAACATTAACGTGTCTTTATACAGGCTGCAAGCTGTTTACGCCTGTAATAGAAATGAGATTTACATTCCGCCCATTGCGGCTTCAACGTCGAACTCGATCGCGGGCATCGCAGCGCAGCCCTGACCAACAACCGCAGCTTCGCCTTCTGCCGCGAACACGGTGTTAACGCTGATGTCGCCCGCAACAACTGCTTCCTGAACCGCAGCGATCAGGTTCTGGACAGCTTCAGGGGTGTTTCCGGTATAGATGTCATTGATTGCCAGACCGACGCCACCTTCGGAGATGCCGAGTGCTTCCATCTCGCCAATCGGGAGTGCATCTTGGAAATACAGATCCATCGCGCGATACAGCGAATTGTCAACATTCTTCATCATGCTGGTGAGAATGCGTGCTGCCTGATCGGGATTGGTATCCATCACGATCGTCGCCTGATCGCTGTCAACACCAATGGCGAAGCGTCCCTGTTCTTCTGCTGCTTCAAAGACGCCGACACCCGTACCGCCTGCGATCTGGAAGACAATGTCTGCACCCTGCTCGTACATCGCCAATGCAATTTCTTTACCGCGTGCAGGGTCATTCCAACCGCCCGCGTACTGAACGATCACATTGCTGTCTGGGCTGACAAGGCATGCACCCTGTTCGTAACCAACGATGAAGTCGTTGATGACCGGGATATCCTGCCCGCCGATTGCGCCGAGCACAACCGCCGCCGGATCGATTCCTTCAATGTCTGCCTGAACCGACATCGCCGCAGCATACACGCCTGCGAGGAACGAACCTTCATTCTGGAGATAGGTGATGCTGTACACATTGGCGCAGCCATCAACGCAGAGGTCGGCATTGTCATAAGCGACGCCTGCATCGTAGGTGATGAACACTTTGTCCGGGTACTGGTGGACGCGCGCCGCGAGGAAATCGACCATCTGGAACGTTCCGACGATGAGCACATCATAGCTCTCGCTGTCGCTCATTGCGTCTTCCAGACCACTTTCCCAGTTCGCAGGATCGACGCCGAGTTCGATGGTGTTCACTTCAATATTGAAGTCATCCATCGCCCGATCCATACCGCGCTGCGCCGAGTCGAAGAACGACTTGTCACCCAGCACGCCGTTGATGACCAACGTCACGCGGAGCGGTTCATCCTGCGCTACGATCGTCCCTGCGGTGATCGTGAAGACAAGCAAGACCGCCATTGTCAATGTAAGCATTTTTGAACGAGACATTGCAGCTCCCTATACCAAAGTTAAAACGCTCCACAAATTATGGCGAAGTTGGGCAAGGTTGGCAACAGATTGATACCATGAAACTATGGGAATTGGGGGTTTCGTCGCAATGCCCAAAATACCGGACCACCGCGTTCAATTCGATCTTCTTTGGTCACACGGAAGCCGTAGCGCTCATACAGCACAACATTTCGATGTGTACAGGTTTCCAGATAGCATGCTTTACCCGTCAAATCTGCTTTCCGTGTGCCAAGTTGAACCAACTCGCTGCCTAATCCACGCCCTTGATTGACAGGATCAATGCCGATCACGAGCAGATACCAGTGATCTTTGGTGATCATCTCCGCATCATGGACTTCATCAAATGCGTTTGCACAATTGAGAAGTCGTGTAAACCCGCCAATTCCCCAATGCAGCGCGAGTGTTCCCATACCAGCACGCGCGCCGTTCCAAAACGAAACATTAATATTTTCAGGAGGCAGCCAGATCGCCGCGCCTGCACCATCCTCCGCGATATAAACTTCACCCTGCATCCGCCCAATGTGAAGCAGCGATCGAAAGAATCGCGCCAATCGTGTTGGGCGGGTGGCATCTTCTGGCAGGACATACGTGTACATCGGGTCAGATGCAAATGCATGACTGAGCGACGCGGCAGCACGTTCTAACTGATCAAAGGAAAGTGTTGTAGTGTGGAGTTGTGCAGGCAAGATCAGTGTCCCTTCCTCAATTCAGATGCGCTGAATTGTACCGGTAAAACTGGTCATAACCGCATGATGGATGCCGCTATAATAAACAAAACGGTGAGCCAAATAGCTGCTTCTCACCTTATAACCAAAGGCTCAAATATGCGTCTGATTATTGATACGGATGCAGGCGTCGATGACGCGCAAGCGCTCCTGCTCGCGCTGGCGCATCAGAATGTCCGCATTGAAGCGATTACGACTGTTACCGGGAATATTCATGTTGATTATGTTGTCCGCAACGTTGCCAGCACCCTTAAGGTGATGGGAAGCGAGCAAATTCCGGTCTTTCGTGGCGCAGAACGTCCGCTGGTATCCGACTGGAATCACCAGACCGCCTTTATTCATGGAAATGACGGCTTGGGCGATTGGGCAGATCGTCCGGTAAGCAATAAAACAGCGGAAGCCGAACACGCCGCGCTGGCGATGATTCGTTTGTCCGCCCAGTATCCCGGCGAAATCACGCTGATCGCATTGGGACCGATGACCAATCTCGCGCTGGCGACCCGGCTCGATCCCGAATTCCCATCCCGAATTAAGCAGCTTATTTGGATGGGCGGCGCAGTCAGTGGATTTGGAAACACCGAGGTTTTTACCGCCGAATTTAACGTGCAAGTGGATCCGGAAGCGACCTATATTACGCTGCAAGCATTCCCCAACTCCGTCATGATTCCATGGGAAACCTGTGTGCGTCATGCGATCCCGTGGGAGCGTGTGAACACGCTCCTTGATGTAGCGGAGCATTCCAAGCATCCGATCGCACGGTTCTTTTTAGGAATCAGCGGATTCACGATTGCGGCATCACGGCAGGTTCAGGGATTGCATGGGTTGATCGTTCCCGATCCGATCACGATCGCATCTGCGCTTGTGCCTGATATGGTCACCGCCACGCAGCATCGTTACGTGACTGTTGAACTGAGCGGAAAGCACACACGCGGCATGACAGCGGCAGATTTTACGTATATGAGTCCTCTACAGCCGAACACCCACATCGTTACTGCTATCGATCAAGGCGCATTTGAGGCGATGATGACCACGCTTTTGACGAAAGGGACGCTGTGATCGATTGGATTTCCCTGCTGCATACGCTGACGTCTGTTCCCGGTATTTCCGGGCATGAAGACATCATCGCCGCGCATATGGCGGAGTCGTTTCGCCCATATGCCGACGAGGTTGGAATCGACCCGATCTTTAATGTGATCGCCCGCATCGGCAGCGGTCAGGGCAAAAAGATCGCTGTGTGCGCGCATATCGACACGATCGGCATGATGGTCAAAAGCGCGTCTGCAAATGGGGTGCGTGTGGTGCGGATCGGCGGCATCAACTATAAAGCATTACCGGGGACTCCGGTGCGGTTGCATACTTCAGCGGGCGATATCGTGGGTGTTGTCGATGTGCGTTCAGCACATCAGGCACGCCCCGGCGACGAAGCCGTGCGAACCGATGACGAAATCTGGATTTACACCGGGGCGAATGCGTCCGGAATCGAAATTACCACCCCGATCTCGTATGCGCCGCAGTTGCTTTCACTCGCAAACGGATTCGTCGTATCACCGTATCTGGATGATCGCGCCGGCTGCGCTGTCTTGGTCGCGCTTGCGGAGCGCCTGAAGCAAAACCCATCGCCTCACACCGTATATTTGATCGGCACGGTTCAAGAAGAAACCAACGCGATCGCGGCACAGGCGGCGCTGTCGGCGGTTCAACCCGATCTCGCGCTGTTCGTTGATGGCACGGTCAGCTATGACACCCCTGAAACAGCAGGGCGGGGAGAAACACGCTTGGGCGGTGGTGCGGTCCTGACTGCCTTCTTGTATATCAGCGGAATCGGCTCGTGGCATGCCCATCCGCGCTTGCGTCAGCGTTTGAAAGCGATCGCAGGACGTGAAGGGATTCAGTTTCAGCAGGATGCCGTACACGGCTTGATGGCGGACTCACGCGCGGCGATTCCACTGGCAATCCCGTCCGCTGTGATCGGGCTGCCGATGCGCGGCAAGCACTCGCCCGCCGAAGTGATCAATACGGCTGATCTGGACTCTGCATTAGGACTGCTGCACGCCGCCTTGCTCGATCCAATGGAGTTGTGATGCTTGAACAGTTATTTGCCGCCTTTCCAGTCCTAGACTCAACTGCTGCGTTTCCATTCATCGCAGAACCCAGTAGCGTAAGCAGTCCGTTGATTCGCCTGATGAACGCCCACGCACCGCGCGCCGGATGCACGCTTCCCGGCGCAATCGGTGAGGTGATCAGCAAGCTGGTAGATGAGTATGGACTCAGCCACTATTTCACCCCGAATCTTGGGAACACCGGAAACGACGCGCTGATTTTAGGCGCGGATAAACCCCAGCCCGATTTGCTCATTGTCGCGCATATGGATCGTCCGTCGTTTCGCGTGCGTTATACTTCAACAGGTGAGATTTATCCTGTCTGCGCCGTTCGTATTCCTGAACATGGCTACACATGCGCCGCGAAAGCGCTCAGGTATGATCCCGCTTCTCAGTCGATTGAGGCTGCGGCTGTAGGAAAGTTTCGCGCTGAAAACGGAATCATACGTTTTCAAGCCGAAACCGGCGATCTTCACCCGCTCGACACGATCGTGATGGACGCTTATCCAACCCTTGAGAATGGACAGATCACCGGGACAGGGTTGGACAATACGTTGGGGGTGCTGACTGCGCTCGGCGTGGCATTCGCATTCGCCGCTGGCGTGAACCGTCTCATCGCCGAGAACAAACAGATCATGATCGTTTTCACCGACGAAGAAGAAGGTATTCCGGAGGTATTCTTCGGTCATGGTGCGGCGAGATTGGCACAGATTGTCCGTCCGGCGCGCGGCGCGATTGTGTGTGATGCTCAGACTGTCGGAGAGGGTACGCCGATCCAGCCCGGAGCGGGTGGATCGCATGGCGTGATCAGCGGTGCGGGAAAAGGCGCGCTGGTTCCGCTCAATGCCGCCGTTCTCGCCGCCAACCTGATCACCGAGGTCAACCGCTGGAAACCGGGGACTATCCAACTCAACACGGGCTATCTTTCGCGCAGTGACGAGATGGGCATGTCGCGCTGGACTCGTGTGCTCGGCATGGTTGGCGTACCGATGCGCGATCCGCATACCGCCCATGAATCGGCGGCGCTTGCCGACATAGGAAATACAG
>CALBRY010000287.1 GCA_937927665.1 uncultured Chloroflexota bacterium | reverse complement strand
GTGCTTCCCGAAGGCATGAGCCGTGAGCGCTTCGAGTTGATCGAAAGCTACGGCGCTCACGCGATCAAAACCTATGGTTCAGAAAGCAACGTCAAAGAAATTTACGACGAAACCCACCGTTTGCGAAAGAGCGACCCGAATATTCGCATCCTCAACCAGTTTGAGCAGATGGGTAACTACCGCTTTCACTATCATGTGACGGGCAACACGATCGTCGAATTGGCGGCAGAACTGCACGCACGCGGTATCGGCAATGGCAAAGCCGCCGCGTTCGTCAGCGCGATGGGCAGCGCCGGAACGATTGCCGCCGGAGATCGCATTAAACAGGTGTTCCCGGATGCGCGCACGGTTGGCTTAGAACCGACTCAATGCCCGACGCTGTTTAACAATGGTTACGGTTCCCATGATATTCAGGGCATCGGTGATAAACATGTCACATGGATTCACAATGTCCTGAATATGGACGCGATGATCTGCATTGATGACATGGAATCCAAGATGGGCTTGCAGCTTCTTGCTGAACCCGCCGCGCGGCGCGTACTGGCGACTCGTTATGGCATTGACGAAGCAGTTGTCGAGCGCTTGGGGACAATTTTCGGGATCAGTGGGATTTGTAACATTCTCGGTGCGATCAAAACCGCCAAGCTCTATCACTTCGGCAAAGGTGATGTGATCTACACGATTGCGACCGACTCGCTCGATCGTTATTACTCGGTGATGGGTGATATGGCGGCGCGGTTCGGTACACTCGATGAAGCGGCGGCGGTTGGGCGCGTTGAAGGGATCTTCCACGGGATGCGTACCGACTGGACACAGTTGGGGACGCCGGATGTACGTCAGCGCTGGCACAACCTCAAGTATTACACATGGGTCGAGCAGCAGGGGAAATCGGTCGAAGAACTCGATGCCCAGCGCGATCCTGAATGGTGGATCGAACATCAGCAGCGCGTCACAGCGATCGATGCGCGGTTGAGCGAATTACGGCAGGCGGAGATCGCGAAAATCTGAGGCAATAGGGATGTACCCCGACAGCCGCGTTCTGGTGGGCGTGATCAACCGTAAGCTTGATTTGGAAATGCTCCAACAGGAGCGATGGTATCGCGTGCCGCAGTCGCGCAAGCCGCTCGGGGTACAAACCGACTATCTCGCTTTTTTCTTGAGCGGGAAAGCCGTGCCAAAGGACAGCTCGCCGGGGATTTACCTGTACGCCGAATACAAAGGCGTTGAACTGGCGTATCGTCATCAACTGCTGCCCGCCGAACGCGGTCACAAGCGCGACGATGTGGTGTACTACAAGATTCAAGTTGGGGATATTCAGACGAAAACGCCCCCAATATTGAACGTGACCAAGCGCGCGATTACGTTTATTTCGACGACAGGTGATCGGTTTATGGCAGCATCGGTGATCGCTGATCTATACAGCGATGCCGATCAATTTGTGGACCGGTTATACGTTTCACTAGAGCGAAAGAAGATACAAGCATATCGCTCATGGGACGCGGAAAAGAAAGACGACCCGTATGCACCGGGATTCAGTATCCTGTGCGAGACGGGTCCGGTGTATTTTTCCCCTGAACCACGCGAGGGTACTCACTTTCTCGACCGTCAGCAGGGGGAAGATGTGATTTTGAAAGAAATACTGGATACGATCGCCCGCAATGGCGGCGCGGTTACGCTTTCGCTGCCAACTTAGGACATAGATCATGCTGATCATTCATGGAAACCTGATTACGTATGTGGAAACAACGGGTATTCTCCCGGATGGTGCGGTCTACATCAGCGATGGGGTGATCCGTGATATCGGCACGACTGCCGATCTCATGGCGAAATACCCCGGCGAAGAAACGCTGGATGCACGCGGGCAGTATGTCATGCCGGGAAATGTTTGCGCGCATACCCATTTTTACGGCGCGTATGCGCGGGGGATGGCAATCCCCGGCGAACCGCCGAAAGATTTCCCGGAAATTCTGCGCCGCTTGTGGTGGAATCTCGATAAGGCACTCGATAAAGACAGCGTACAAGCGAGCGCGCTGGTTTGCCTTGTCGATGCGATTAAACACGGAACGACAACGCTGTTTGATCACCATGCCAGCCCGAACTATATCGATGGCAGCCTTGATGTGATCGCCGACGCAGTCGATCGCGCTGGCGTGCGTGCCGTATTGTGCTACGAAGTTACTGACCGTGACGGAATCGACAAAGCCGAAGCCGGAATTGCCGAAAACGTCCGTTTCTTGAAGAAACATGCGGATCACCCGCTGATTCGCGGTGTGTTCGGCTTACATGCCAGCTTGAGCTTGAGCGATGAAACCTTGAAGAAATGCGTCGATGCGCATCCCTCCAAAGGTTTTCACATTCATGTTGCGGAACACGAATCCGATCAGGACGACTGTCACCGCAAATACCATAAGCGCGTTGTGCACCGTTTGGGCGATCTGGGCATCCTCGGTGATCGATCAATTGCCGCGCACTGCGTCCATATCGGGATGCAAGAACTGCGGCGGCTGCAAAAGACAGAGACGGCGATCACCCATCAGCCGCGCTCAAATATGAATAATGCCGTCGGTGCGATCCGTTTTGATCGCATGATGGAAGAAGACACCTTCCTATGCCTCGGCAATGATGGCTTCAGTAACGCCATGTGGGAAGAATGGAAAGCAACCTATTTCATGCACAAGACCTCGCACCGCGATCCGCGCCGGGGGAATGGCGCGATGGTCGAGGCGGCGGCGCATGGCAATAACAATTATCTCGCGTCGCTGTTCTTTGATGAGCGCCCATTCGGGATGCTGCTCGATGGCGCACCCGCCGATGTGATCTTCGTCGATTATCACCCGTTCACGCCGCTCACGCCCGGCAACCTTCCGTGGCATATCGTTTTCGGATTCGAGTCTTCGATGGTCACGATGACTATGGTGGCTGGCAAAGTGTTGATGCGTGATCGCCAGCTTCTGACGCTGGACGAGCGCGCGATTGCCGATGCTGCAATGGCACTCGCACCGGGGGTATGGGAGCGCTACACAACTTACGCGGCAGGCTGAGTCAAGAATATCGTAAAGAACGCGCGGACTATGCTACACTAGTGTAGCTAGAGATTAAGCGGCAAATTTCACGTTACAGACTGGACAACAACTCAGCAGGGTTAACCTCATGGTCGATAACGAAAGTACCCTTGTCACCATCGCAGTACTTGGCGGGACAGGTAAAGAAGGTAGTGGTTTAGCAATGCGCTGGGCGCTGCATGGCTACCGTGTGATTATTGGCTCACGCGATGCGGCAAAAGCGACGGCACGCGCCGCCGAGTTAAACGCCCAGTTGGGCGGTGAATACCTGACCGGCATGGACAACACCACCGCCGCGCAGCAGGCGAATCTGGTGGTTGTGAGCGTTCCGTATCAGGCGCACCATGACACCCTCATGGGTGTGCGCGAACACTTGAGCGGAAAGATCGTGATCGATGTCACCGTACCGCTGAAGCCGCCGCAAGTTCGCACCGTGCATGTGCCGGATAGCAAAGCCGCCGCGCTAGAAGCACAGGCGATCTTAGGCGCTGGCGTGCGCGTGGTTTCCGCCTTTCAAAATGTGAGTTCCGAAAAAA